>NZ_JACAOX010000049.1:0-3339 GCF_013386015.1 Pseudomonas sp. B6001 | reverse complement strand
TTGATTTCTAGTCTTTGATTAGATCGTTCTTTAAAAATTTGGGTATGTGATAGAAAGATAGACTGAACGTTACTTTCACTGGTAACGGATCAGGCTAAGGTAAAATTTGTAAGTAATTGCGAATTTTCGGCGAATGTCGTCTTCACAGTATAACCAGATTGCTTGGGGTTATATGGTCAAGTGAAGAAGCGCATACGGTGGATGCCTTGGCAGTCAGAGGCGATGAAAGACGTGGTAGCCTGCGAAAAGCTTCGGGGAGTCGGCAAACAGACTTTGATCCGGAGATGTCTGAATGGGGGAACCCAACCATCATAAGATGGTTACCTTACACTGAATACATAGGTGTATGGAGCGAACCAGGGGAACTGAAACATCTAAGTACCCTGAGGAAAAGAAATCAACCGAGATTCCCTTAGTAGTGGCGAGCGAACGGGGACTAGCCCTTAAGTGGCTTTGAGATTAGCGGAACGCTCTGGAAAGTGCGGCCATAGTGGGTGATAGCCCTGTACGCGAAAATCTCTTAGTCATGAAATCGAGTAGGACGGAGCACGAGAAACTTTGTCTGAATATGGGGGGACCATCCTCCAAGGCTAAATACTACTGACTGACCGATAGTGAACTAGTACCGTGAGGGAAAGGCGAAAAGAACCCCGGAGAGGGGAGTGAAATAGATCCTGAAACCGTATGCGTACAAGCAGTGGGAGCAGACTTTGTTCTGTGACTGCGTACCTTTTGTATAATGGGTCAGCGACTTATTTTCAGTGGCGAGCTTAACCGAATAGGGGAGGCGTAGCGAAAGCGAGTCTTAATAGGGCGTCTAGTCGCTGGGAATAGACCCGAAACCGGGCGATCTATCCATGGGCAGGTTGAAGGTTGGGTAACACTAACTGGAGGACCGAACCGACTACCGTTGAAAAGTTAGCGGATGACCTGTGGATCGGAGTGAAAGGCTAATCAAGCTCGGAGATAGCTGGTTCTCCTCGAAAGCTATTTAGGTAGCGCCTCATGTATCACTGTAGGGGGTAGAGCACTGTTTCGGCTAGGGGGTCATCCCGACTTACCAAACCGATGCAAACTCCGAATACCTACAAGTGCCGAGCATGGGAGACACACGGCGGGTGCTAACGTCCGTCGTGAAAAGGGAAACAACCCAGACCGTCAGCTAAGGTCCCAAAGTTATGGTTAAGTGGGAAACGATGTGGGAAGGCTTAGACAGCTAGGAGGTTGGCTTAGAAGCAGCCACCCTTTAAAGAAAGCGTAATAGCTCACTAGTCGAGTCGGCCTGCGCGGAAGATGTAACGGGGCTCAAACCATACACCGAAGCTACGGGTATCACCTTCGGGTGATGCGGTAGAGGAGCGTTCTGTAAGCCTGTGAAGGTGAGTTGAGAAGCTTGCTGGAGGTATCAGAAGTGCGAATGCTGACATGAGTAACGATAATGGGTGTGAAAAACACCCACGCCGAAAGACCAAGGTTTCCTGCGCAACGTTAATCGACGCAGGGTTAGTCGGTCCCTAAGGCGAGGCTGAAAAGCGTAGTCGATGGAAAACAGGTTAATATTCCTGTACTTCTGGTTATTGCGATGGAGGGACGGAGAAGGCTAGGCCAGCTTGGCGTTGGTTGTCCAAGTTTAAGGTGGTAGGCTGGAATCTTAGGTAAATCCGGGATTCTAAGGCCGAGAGCTGATGACGAGTCATCTTTTAGATGACGAAGTGGTTGATGCCATGCTTCCAAGAAAAGCTTCTAAGCTTCAGGTAACCAGGAACCGTACCCCAAACCGACACAGGTGGTTGGGTAGAGAATACCAAGGCGCTTGAGAGAACTCGGGTGAAGGAACTAGGCAAAATGGCACCGTAACTTCGGGAGAAGGTGCGCCGGTGAGGGTGAAGGACTTGCTCCGTAAGCTCATGCCGGTCGAAGATACCAGGCCGCTGCGACTGTTTATTAAAAACACAGCACTCTGCAAACACGAAAGTGGACGTATAGGGTGTGACGCCTGCCCGGTGCCGGAAGGTTAATTGATGGGGTTAGCTAACGCGAAGCTCTTGATCGAAGCCCCGGTAAACGGCGGCCGTAACTATAACGGTCCTAAGGTAGCGAAATTCCTTGTCGGGTAAGTTCCGACCTGCACGAATGGCGTAACGATGGCGGCGCTGTCTCCACCCGAGACTCAGTGAAATTGAAATCGCTGTGAAGATGCAGTGTATCCGCGGCTAGACGGAAAGACCCCGTGAACCTTTACTATAGCTTTGCACTGGACTTTGAATTTGCTTGTGTAGGATAGGTGGGAGGCTTTGAAGCGTGGACGCCAGTTCGCGTGGAGCCAACCTTGAAATACCACCCTGGCAACTTTGAGGTTCTAACTCAGGTCCGTTATCCGGATCGAGGACAGTGTATGGTGGGTAGTTTGACTGGGGCGGTCTCCTCCTAAAGAGTAACGGAGGAGTACGAAGGTGCGCTCAGACCGGTCGGAAATCGGTCGTAGAGTATAAAGGCAAAAGCGCGCTTGACTGCGAGACAGACACGTCGAGCAGGTACGAAAGTAGGTCTTAGTGATCCGGTGGTTCTGTATGGAAGGGCCATCGCTCAACGGATAAAAGGTACTCCGGGGATAACAGGCTGATACCGCCCAAGAGTTCATATCGACGGCGGTGTTTGGCACCTCGATGTCGGCTCATCACATCCTGGGGCTGAAGCCGGTCCCAAGGGTATGGCTGTTCGCCATTTAAAGTGGTACGCGAGCTGGGTTTAGAACGTCGTGAGACAGTTCGGTCCCTATCTGCCGTGGACGTTTGAGATTTGAGAGGGGCTGCTCCTAGTACGAGAGGACCGGAGTGGACGAACCTCTGGTGTTCCGGTTGTCACGCCAGTGGCATTGCCGGGTAGCTATGTTCGGAATAGATAACCGCTGAAAGCATCTAAGCGGGAAACTAGCCTCAAGATGAGATCTCACTGGAACCTTGAGTTCCCTGAAGGGCCGTCGAAGACTACGACGTTGATAGGTTGGGTGTGTAAGCGCTGTGAGGCGTTGAGCTAACCAATACTAATTGCCCGTGAGGCTTGACCATATAACACCCAAGCAATTTGCGTCGAAGAGACCAGATTGCGGTGTGTGAAGACGAAACGAACCGAAAGTTCGAGATCTTGCAAAACACCGAAAGCTATCACATACCCAATTTGCTGAAGCGAGGCCAACTGGCCACGACTCAGTACCCGAATTTCTTGACGACCATAGAGCATTGGAACCACCTGATCCCATCCCGAACTCAGCAGTGAAACGATGCATCGCCGATGGTAGTGTGGGGTTTCCCCATGTGAGAGTAGGTCATCGTCAAGATT
>NZ_JACAOX010000048.1:1511-34722 GCF_013386015.1 Pseudomonas sp. B6001 | reverse complement strand
CGCAGCAACGGATATGTACACCTTCAGGCCCGACTCCGCAGCCACTGCATAAACCCCTTCTTAACCGGCACCACAGGCGCCTCCTGCGTCAAACTCTGAGCCGCATGCAACCTGAAATCCAGCAGGCTTTTCATCGCCTCACTGATGTCATGCCGAGCATCCAGACAAGGCTTCAGATACTCCTTCTCAATCCGATACAACGTACAAAACGTCTTCGCCGAAAAGTCCGCAGGCACACCCTGCTCCGACAAAATCCCGGCCTCACCAATCACCTCCCCAGGCCCCATCCGCCCGGCTTCAAACTTGTGCCCGGCCTTGGTCAACATCACCGAAATCACCCCGGACTCGATGATAAACAGGTGATCACTCACCTCCCCCGCCGGCAAAATCATTTCCCCGGCGCGAAAGGTCTGCAGCGTCATGTTCTGGCTGAACGTCTCCTTCTCCTCCTGCCTCAACGTCGAGAAAATCGACGAACTCTCCAACAACGCCCGAGCCCGGGAAACCGTCACCGGCGCATTACTCTCGGCAGCCGACAACAAGCTCACCCCCGCCGCCTGCAAATGCCGAAACGCCAAATCATAAAGCTGATTGCGCACCTCACGCTTAAGCGCCATGGCCGGCACAAACCCGCTGATCTCATACTCCACGCCACCACTGGCCGACGTCTTGAACGCCACGCTCGGCGCCGGCTTGGCCAACAACGGCCGACACCCCTGCATCGCCCGCTCCAGCGCATCCAGCACGGTTTGGGGCCGCGCATGGGGGCTGACCTGCAGGCTGACCGCCAAGCCAAACATATCTGCGGGACGTGAGAAGTTGATGATCTTGGCCTTGGCCGCCAACGAGTTGGGCACCACCGCCAGGCTGCCCTGGGAGGTTTGCAGTTGGGTGGCGCGCCAGTCGATGTCGATCACCCGGCCTTCGGTGCCGTCGATGGAGATCCAGTCATCCAGTTGGTAGGGTTTGGTGGTATTGAGCACGATGCCGGAAAACACGTCGCTCAAGGTGCTTTGCAACGCCAGGCCGACGATGATTGCCACCGCGCCGGAAGTGGCCAGCACGCCCTTGACCGGCAGGTCGAGCACGTAGGCCATGGCGGCGATGATCGCGATCAGGAAGATCACCGCGCCCACCAGATCCTGCAACAGCCGCCCGGTGTGGCCGACCCGCTGCATCATCACCGCGCCGAGCAATACCGTGAGGGTGCGCGCCGCAAACAGCCACCAGCCGATCTGGAACGCCGTTGCCGCCAAATGCAGCGCCACGTTGTCGCCGAACGGCGCGACCTGCATCGGGTTCATGCCTTCGTTGAACAGCACGGCGCTGAACACCGCAAAGATCACCAGCCGCGCCGCCAGCTTCCAATTGGCGAAATCGGCAGAGATCAAACGCCATACGGCAATATCGATCAGCACCAGCGCCAAGGCACAGAACATCGGGTGATCGGAGATAAATGAGGGCATTCAGGCGACTCCAGGGCGAATGCCATGAAGATCGCATGAAATGCCTTTGGAGGGTATAGCGCCCTAGCGCTGCATCTGCCCGAATTGCCCGGACTGATAGTCGGCAAACGCCTGGTGGATTTCCTGCTCGGTGTTCATCACGAACGGGCCGTGGCCGACGATGGGTTCGTCGATCGGCTCGCCGCTGAGCAACAGCACCATGGCGTCGTCGCTGGACTCGAGGCGCAGTTGCGTGCCATCGCGCTCGAACAGTGCCAACTGCCCTTCCCGCGCCACTTCAGTGCCGTTGATCCGCACCGTGCCGCGCAACACCACCAGCGCGGTGTTGCGCCCGGCGTGCAGGTCCAGCGTCACAGAGCGGCCGGCTTTGAGGCGCATGTCCCACACGTCGATCGGTGTGAAGGTGCGAGCCGGGCCTTTGACCCCGTCGAACTCGCCCGCGATCAAGCGCAGGCTGCCGGCGTGGTCGGCCAGTGGCAGCGTCGGAATATCGCCATCGAGGATGGTCTGGTAACCGGCATCGGTCATTTTGTCCCTGGCCGGCAGGTTGACCCACAACTGGACCATTTCCAGGGCGCCGCCGCTGCGGGCGAACGCCTCGGAGTGAAACTCCTCGTGAATGATACCCCTGGCGGCTGTCATCCATTGCACATCGCCCGGGCCGATGGTGCCGCCGGCGCCGGTGGAATCGCGGTGCTCGACTTCGCCCTTGTAGACGATGGTCACGGTTTCAAAACCGCGATGAGGATGCTGGCCCACGCCGCGACGTTGCTCGGTCGGGGTGAATGCCGCAGGACCGGCGTGATCCAGCAACAGGAACGGGCTGATCTGCTTGCCCATGGTGTCGTAGGAAAACAGCGTGCGAACCGGAAAGCCGTCGCCGACCCAATGGCCGCGTGGGCTGGTGTAGATGCCGATGATCTTTTTCATATGTGTCTCCAGTAATGGATACACCTTAAATCCGATACCAATTCCGCGCTAGACGGCAAAACCGGCCCTGATCGTCCCACCAGTGGAACAAAGACTCGGGGCTGGATTATTTTATATTTCGACCATAATATGGCGACAAATATTACAAGCGTAATTTTTAGCTCACCCCGCCCCACGGAGCCCGACATGAACCCTCTCCCCCTGCGTCTTCTCACCCCCCTGGCCCTGCTGGCGGTACTCAGTGGCTGCAATAACAAGGCCGACCCCGTCGCCGAAGCGCCCCTGCCCCGCCCGGTGCTGGCCACCAAGGTCGAAGCCGCGGGCAGCCAGCAAAGCGCCTACACCGGCGTAGTGGCCGCACGCACGGAAAGTGACCTGGGGTTCCGCGTCAGCGGCAAGGTGATCGAGCGCAAGGTTGATCCCGGCCAGCACGTCAACCGTGGCGACACTTTGCTGGTGCTGGATATCGGCGACTTCGAACTGGCCCTGCGTTCGGCAAAAAACCGCGTCAATGCGGCCCAGGCGCAACTGCGCCAACGCCGGGACGATGAATCCCGCTACCAGCGCCTGGCCAATACCGGCGCCGTGTCGCGGCAGATTTTCGACCAGTCCGCCACCAATCTGCGGGTGGCCGAAGCCGAACTGGCCTCCGCGCAATCCGACGCCAGCCAGATCGAAAACCGCCGCACCTACTCGGTGCTCAGGGCCGACAGCGACGGCATCATCACCGACGTACGGGTGGACCGCGGCCAAGTGGTCGCCGAGGGGCAAGTAGTGGCGCGCCTGGCCCACGACGGCGCCCGGGAAGCCATCGTCAACCTCCCGGAAAACCAGCGCGACCAGGCTTCGCAAAAAGCCCTGGCGTTCCCCTTCGGCGCCCCTGAGCAAGCAGTGACCGCCACGTTGCGCGAGCTGTCTGCCAGCGCCGACCCGACCACCCGCACCTACCGGGCCCGCTATGTCTTGCATGGCCCCGTCGACCGCTTCGCTCTCGGCTCGACCATCACCGTGCGCCTGCAAGGTAACGGCCAGGCGCAACAGACCCGCGTGCCCATCGGGGCGCTGCAGGATGCCGGCAAAGGCACCGGTGTGTGGGTGATTGGCGCCGATGACAAGGTCAGCTTCGCCCCGGTCAACGTCGCCAGCCTCGGCCAGGAGGACGCGTTGCTGGACAGTGGCGTGGACCCAGGCCAAGTAGTCGTCGCCCTCGGCGCGCACCTGCTGCACAGCGGTGACGCGGTACGCCTGTTGCCGGCCCAGGTATTGGCCCTCAACCGTCAGCAGGAACACTGATAATGCGCGGGATCAACCTCTCCGAACTGGCGGTCAAGCATCGCGCGGTCACGCTGTTCCTGATCATCGCGATCCTCGCCGCCGGGGTCTTTGCCTTTGGCAAACTGGGGCGCGCCGAAGACCCTTCGTTCACCGTCAAGGTCATGACCATCACCGCCGCCTGGCCCGGCGCCACCGCGCAAGAGATGCAGGAGCAAGTGGCCGACCGCCTGGAAAAACGCCTGCAGGAGCTGGACTATTACGACCGCGTCGAAACCATCGCCCAACCGGGCTTCGTCTCGATGCGCATGACGTACCTGGAGTCCACCCGCCCCAGCGAGATCCAGGACCTGTTCTACCAGACCCGCAAAAAGCTCAGCGACGAAGCCGCGAAGTTGCCCAAGGGGGTGATCGGCCCGTTTTTCAACGATGAATACTCCGACGTGTACTTTTCCCTGTACGCGCTGGAGGCTGAACACCTGCCCCACCGGCAACTGGTGCAAATGGCCGAGGACATGCGCCAGGGCCTGCTCAATCTGCCGGGAGTGAAGAAGGTCAATATCCTCGGCGAACAGGCGCAGCGGATCTTCGTCGAGTTTTCCTATGAGCGCCTGGCCACCTTGGGCATCAAGCCCGAGCAGATCTTCGCCGCCCTCGCCGCCCAGAATGCCGTGGCGCCTTCAGGCTTTGTCGAGACCGCCGGGGCACGCGCCTATATCCGCATCGACGGGGCCTTCGACAGCCTGGCGCTGATCGAAAACGTCCCGCTGGAAGCCAACGGCAAGCTGCTGCGCATCGCCGATGTGGCCACCGTCAGCCGGGGTTATGAAGACCCGCCCAGCTACCGTATCCGTCATCAGGGCGACCCCTCGCTGATGCTCGGGGTGATCATGGAGAAGCACTGGAACGGCCTGGAACTGGACAAGGCCCTCAAGGCCCAGGAAGCGAAAATCCAGGCCGACCTGCCGCTGGGGGTCAACTTCGCCAAGGTCTCCGACCAGGCGAAAAACATCAGCCTGGCGGTCAACGAGTTCATGCTGAAGTTCTTCGTCGCCCTGGCGGTGGTGATGGTCATCAGCCTGCTGGCCCTGGGGTTCCGCGTCGGGCTGGTGGTGGCCGCTGCGGTGCCGCTGACCTTGTCGATCGTGTTTGTGATCATGCTGATGACCGGCCGCGAATTCGACCGGGTGACCCTGGGCGCGTTGATCATTTCCCTGGGCCTGCTGGTGGACGACGCGATCATTGCGATCGAGATGATGGTGGTCAAACTCGAGGAAGGTTTTGACCGGATCCACGCGGCCACCTTCGCCTGGAGTTCCACCGCCGCGCCGATGCTCACGGGCACGCTGGTGACGATTATCGGCTTCCTGCCGGTGGGTTTTGCCCGCTCGGGGGCCGGTGAATATGCCGGGAATATTTTCTGGATCGTCGGTTTTGCGCTGATCGCCTCGTGGCTGGTGGCGGTGGTGTTCACCCCGTACCTGGGGGTCAAGCTGTTGCCGCACATCGAGCCGGTTGTCGGCGGCCACGATGCAATTTATGCCGGGCGCTATTACCAGAAACTGCGGCGCCTGGTGGACGCTTGCGTGCGCAGACGCTGGCTGGTCACCGGGCTGGTGGTGGCGGCCTTTGTGCTGTGTGGCCTGGGCATGGGCGTGGTGAAGAAGCAGTTCTTTCCCAACTCCGACCGTTCCGAGCTGATTCTGGAGGTGTACATGCCACCGGGCAGCGCCTTCAAAAGCACCGAGGCGGTAGCGGCGCAGGTGGAAAAGGCGCTGATGGAGGAGCCGCAAACCGTCATGGTCGACACCTATGTCGGCGGTGGTGCACCACGGTTTTTCCTGTCGCTGAACCCTGAGCTGCCAGACCCCGCCTTCGCCAAGCTGATCGTGCAGACCGCCGACGCCCATGCCCGGGACAGCCTGAAAAAACGCATGGCTGAACGCATCGCGGCCGGCGAATTTCCATCGGCGCGGGTGCGCGTCACCCAGTTGGTATTCGGCCCGCCGGTGCCCTTCCCGGTGGTGTTTCGCGTGTCCGGCCCCGACCTGAATGTGCTGCGCGGCCTGGCTGAAGACGTGCGCCAAGTGGTCGCCGCCAACACACTCACGCGGGACAGCTTCCTCGACTGGGGCGAGCGCGCCAGCAGTTACCGCCTGGTACTCGACCAGGACCGCCTGCGCCTGCTGGGCTTTACCCCCGACGGGGTGAAATCCCAGCTCAACGCGTTGCTCAGCGGCAACCCGATCACCGAAGTGCGCGAAGGCAATCGTACCGTTTCAGTGGTTGCCCGCTCCCAGGGCAGCCAGCGCGAAGACCTCGGCAACCTCGACAATATGACCCTGACCAACAGTGCCGGTGTCTCGGTGCCATTGGCCCAGGTCGGGCATTTCCAGGCGGTGATGGAAGAACCGATCCTCAAGCGCCGCAACCGTGCGCTGACCGTGGAAGTGCGCGCCGATATTGTCGACGGCACCCAGCCGCCAGATGTGGAAATGGCGGTGTACAAGGACCTGCAACCCTTGATCGCCAAGCTGCCGGCCGGGTATCAGATCGTCATCGGCGGCCCGGTGGAAGAAAGCGCCAAGGCCAACGTGGCGCTGGCGGCACTGTTCCCGATCATGATCCTGCTGACGTTGACGGTGATCATGTTCCAGGTGCGTTCGTTCGGGGTGATGTTCATGGTGTTCGCCACCGCGCCGCTGGGGCTGATCGGAGCGGTGCCGACGTTGTTGCTGTTCAACCAGCCGTTCGGGTTCAACGCGATATTGGGGTTGATCGGGATTGGCGGGATTCTGATGCGCAATACGCTGATCTTTACCGACCAGATTCGGCAGAACCAGGACCAGGGCATGGTGATTCGCGAGGCGATCATCGAGGCCACGGTGCGCCGGGCACGCCCGGTGATCCTGACCGCGTTGGCGGCGGCGCTGGCGTTTATTCCGCTGACACTGTCGGTGTTCTGGTCGTCGCTGGCGTATGTGTTGATTGGCGGGGTGTTGGTCGGGACAGTGTTGACGTTGCTGTTCTTGCCGGCGTTGTGCAGTCTGGTGCTGGGGCGGGAGAAGACCCGGGAAGTGGTGCCTGCAACCTGATCCAACCAACACCACAAACCAATGTGGGAGCGGGCTTGCTCGCGAAAGCGGTGTACCAGATAAGCAGATGTCGACTGATAGACCGCATTCGCGAGCAAGCCCGCTCCCACACAAGCCCGCTCCCACATTTAGAGGTGTGGCGTTTTTAAGTCAGCGCTTGGAGAGCTCCATGATCATCCGGCTCAGCAGATAAATCCGCGGCGCCACGCTCTCCACCTCGGCATATTCCTCCGGCGTATGGATATTGCCCCCGACAATCCCGAACCCGTCCAGGGTCGGCGTACCCACGCCAGCCGACAAGCTCGCATCCGCCGCCCCGCCGCTGCCCTCAATGGTCAGCTTGCGCCCCAGCTCGCCATAAATCCCCTGGGCAATCGCCACCAGCTTGTCCGACTCCGGCGTCTGCGGCATCGGCGGCAGGCCACGGTGCAAACTGGTGGTCACTTCAGTCTCGGGGATCAGCTTGTTGGCCGAGACCCGTGCCAGGTCTTTCTCGATCCGGTCAAACTCTTCCGGCAACGCCGCCCGTACATCCGCCTTGGCGGTGGCCTGGTCGGGGATCACGTTGACCCGGTCGCCGGAGTTGATCACGGTGAAGTTGATGGTGGTTTTCTTCTCGGCATCCCCCAGCTTGCCCAGTTGCAGAATCTGGTGCGCCGCTTCCATCGCCGCGTTGCGCCCCAATTCCGGGGCGACGCCGGCGTGGGCGGCCTTGCCCTTGACCTCGACCACGGCGGTGGCGCTGCCTTTGCGCCATACCACCAGGCCATCGGCCGGGCGACCTGGTTCCAGGTTGAGCGTCACGTCGTGGCCCTTGGCGGTGTTGCGGATCAGCTCGGACGCGCCGTCGGTGCCGGTTTCTTCGCTGGCGTCCAGCAGGAAAGTGATTTGTGCGTAGTCCTTGAAGCCCTGGTTTTTCAGGACTTTCAAGGCGTAGATGCCGGCGACGATGCCGCCCTTGTCATCCATTACGCCCGGGCCATAGGCGCGGCCGTCCTTGATGTGGAACGGCCGGGCAGCCGCCGAGCCTTCCTTGAACACCGTGTCCATGTGGGCCATCAGCAGGATCCTGGCCTTGCCGGTGCCCTTGAGGGTGGCGATGACATGGCTGTTATGAGCGGCGGCATCCGGCACCAGCTGGATGCTGAAACCCAGTTGCTTGAGCTCATCGACGGCGATGTCACGCACTTGGGTCAGGCCCGGCTCGTAGCCGGAGCCCGAATCGATATTCACCAGGCGCTCCAGCAGTTTCAAGGCGTCGGCCTTGTACTGCTCGGAATCGGCCTGGATCTGTTTGTGGGGTTCGGCGCTGAAGGCCGGCATGGCGAAAGACAGCGTCAGGGTGGCCGCCAGCAAGGTACGCGGGAAGTTGAAGAGCATGAACCGATCCTTGTTTTTGTTGGAAGGTAGCGCTCCACCCTACCTGACAAACACCGATTTGTTGATCCTCAGATCGACCTCAACCAACTTCCCTGCACCGAACTGACCCGGTTGCGCCCGCTGCTCTTGGCCTCGTACAAGGCCTGGTCGGCATCGTTCAGCCAACTGGTGGCGTCGGCGTGTGCCGGCCGGTATGGCGCCAGGCCGATGCTCAGGCTGGCGCGCAAGGTCGGGTCCTGTGCGTAGGCCAGGGAGTTGAAGCGATCACGCAGGGCGTCCATCACCTCGGTGGCGCGGTTCAGGGGCATGTCCGGCAGGATCACGCAGAATTCGTCGCCACCGTAGCGCCCGGCCAGGTCAGTGGCCCGCAGGTTCTGGCGCAGCACTTTGCTCAATTGACGCAGCACGATATCGCCGGTGACATGGCCGTAGGTGTCGTTGATGGTCTTGAAGTGGTCGATGTCGATCAGCGCGATGGCGGCGCCCTGCTGGTCGCGGCGGCAGCGCTGGAACTCGATTTCCAGGTGGTCTTTCCAGGCGCCGTGGTTGAGCAGGCCCGACAGGCTGTCGGTGCGGCTCAGGGCCAGCAACTCGCGCTTGTGCCGGGCCAGGGTGATCGCTTGCCGGTAACAGATCCAGCCCAGCGCCAGGGGATACAGCATCAGGATCGGCAGGCAGGCGTAGAGCTGCACTTCACTGGTGAGGGCGGTCACCGCCGGAGTGAACACCAGCATCGAGGCGCCGATGCCCAGCGCCTGGGCCACCCAACCGGCGAGCATGAAGCGCGGGCCGCCGATGGCGACGTTGTTCATGGTCATCATCGACAAGGTGGTCACGCTGGGCAGCGGGTTGAACTGCATGGCGCCAACCCAGAACCCGCCGCAAAACGAGTCGAACAGCAGGTTGCGGTGTTCCGAGCGCAGGGAGTTTTTCGAGTGCCGCGACCATTGGTAGGCCACATGCGGCCAGATGAAGGCATTGGCGATCATCACTCCCCAGACCCAAGCGGATTTATCCAGCGGGTAGATGGCGGCGGCCACACAGACAAACCCGAGGGTCAATCCCAGGGTGCGCGACTTGTACAAGCGTGAAGCTAGCGAAAGTCCGTTTCCTCCTGCGGCTGGCATGTCTGGCTTGATCCTGGATGAATGCCCGAAGTCTATCAGGGCACCGGCAGATCGCCACTACCGCTCATAAGCTGGCCTTCAGCTGGAAAAGCCCCTGGCCAGCATCAGCGCCACCCCCAGCAGCAACACCGCCGTGGCCCGTTGCAGCAACACCCGGCGCTTGGGGTTTTCCAGCACGTGCTTGATGCGCTGGCCGAAGTAGCAATACAGGCAGCCGCTGGCAAATTGCAGCAGCAGGAAGGTCAGGCCGAGGATCGCGATGTCGGCGGCGGCACTGCCCTGGCCGATGGCGGCGAACTGCGGGAATACCGCGCTGAACAGAATGATCGCCTTGGGATTCGACAACCCGGTCAGCAGGCCCTTGCCGAAAAGACTGCGGGCATTTTCCGTAGTTGCATCGTTGGTCTTGATGGTCACTCCGCTGCTGGTCCATTGCTTGTAGGCCAGGTAAAGGATGTAGGCCACGCCTACCACCTGGATGATCCGGGTGATCAGCGGGTAATCCTTGATCAGCTCGGAAAAACCCACGGCAAAGATCAGGATCGACACCAGGTAGGAAACACTCGCCCCGAACTGCGCCGGCAGGGAGCGGCGCAGGCCGTCCTTCAGGCCGAGGCTGAGCAACAACAAGGTCATGGGCCCGGGGCTGAAGGCCAGGGTGGTGCACAGCAGCAGGAAATACAAAAACGAAGACAGCGTCAGCGCGGTGGCCATGGCGTGGAATTTCACAGCAGGAAAGAGGGCTTGCAGTCTAGGGCGCACGTGCCGCCACAGGCAGGTAAACTCTACGGATATACGCGCAGACTTTACCGGTGAAGTTGGCGGCAAACTTAAGGACAGTGTGATGCCCATTCCTGCGATTCACTTTCATGACCGAGCACCGAAGGTGCAGCAGATCGTCGATGCCCTGGCCCATGCGATCGAGCAAGGCGAATTGGCCGCTGGCAGCAAACTGCCTTCGGTGCGTGAGTTGGGAGCCTTGCTGGGCGTCGGAAAATTCACCATGAATGAAGCGCTGGATCGCCTGCGCGGGCGTCACCTCCTGACCTCCAGCCAGGGCCGCGGGCACTTTGTCGCCAGCAGCCTGGCACAGCCGTCGTCCAGCACCTGGGTCGACTTGCTGCCCCAGGACTTGCTCAGCGTACTGCGCCGCCCCCTGGCCATGGCCCAGGGCGACCTGCGCCCCGGCGGCGGCCATCTGCCGGAAGACTGGCTGGATTCCGAAGCCCTGCGCCAGGCCATGCGCAGCGCAGTCCGCGCCCCTACCCTGCGCATCGCCGGGCTGGGCACCCCGGCGGGCCTGCTGCCGTTGCGCCAGGCGCTGCAACAGAAACTGCACGGTGAAGGGTTGTCGGTGCCGGTGGAACAAATCATCACCACGCCCAACACGGTGCAAGGCCTGGACATGCTCATGCGCCTGCTGGCGCGGCCCGGGGACACGGTGCTGCTGGATGCACCGTGTTATTTCAACTTCCACGCGAACCTGGCGTTGCATGGGGTCAAGGTGGTGACGATCGCCCGGCGGCCTGATGGTTTTGATTTTGTCGCGCTGGAGCAGTTGTTGGCGGAGCATCGTCCGAGCCTGTACCTGACCACCAGCGTGTTGCATAACCCCACCGGGCATTCATTCAGTCCGAGCCAGGCGTTTCGGTTGTTGCAACTGGCCCGGGAGTATCGCTGCCATATCGTTGAGGATGATCTTTACGGGGATTTGCACCCTAACCCGCCGCCGCGCCTGGCGACTTTGGCGGGATTGGAGCAGGTGACGTACCTGTCGGGGTTTTCGAAGGTGCTGACGGCGAATGCGCGGGTCAGTTATGTGGTGGCGGCGCCGCAATTGGCGGCGAATCTGACCAATATGAAGTTGATGAGCGGCGGCATAACGTCCGAGCTGTTCGAACAGATTGTGTATCGGCTGCTGAGTGAGGGTGGGTATGCCCGGCATCGCAAGCGCATGGTTCAGCGGCTGCTGGAGGCTGGGGGGCGGGTTGAGCAGTGGCTGCGGCGTTGTGGGTGTGAATTGCCGATGGGGTTTGAGGGGGGGATGTTCATCTGGGCGCGGTTGCCGGCGGGGGTAAATGGTGAGCGGCTGGCTGAAGCCGGGTTGAAACGCGGGATGGTGTTGGCGCCGGGGGCGTTGTTCGGGTATGAGCCGGGGTTGCGGGATTTCATGCGGTTTAATGTGGCGCATTGCGACGAAGGGCGGGTTCAGGCGCAGTTTGAAGGGTTGCTGGGGGCGCCAACCCGAAGAGTTGGCGCCGGGGTTACGGATCAAGCGGAGGGTTGATCACCGTTCACTGGAGATCACGCGCTGGCTGCAGATATGAGCCATGCTCACCGGGGTAGCGTCGCCACCCACGCCGACATCCGGGTACTCCTCGATGCGCAGGCGCCAGACGGCGAAGTTGTAGTTGGTCTCCCAGGTATTTTTGTAACCCGAGTCGTAGGACACATACCTGACAGTCGCCTCACCCGCGCAGTTGCCCAGGTTGACCGTACCGGATGCCGCGCCCGACACGCCGGTTACCGAACCGTAGTAAGGGATGTACACCGGCAGGTAGGTATTACGGTTGACGTGCTTGTCGAGTTGCAGATACGGCGTCAGTCCCTGCAGGCGTTTACCGGTGCTGTCGGCCCAGGTCACGGCCCAGCTCAAGTCACGTGCCGCCTGGGTGGTCATGAACGGGTCGTAGTCATTGGCCGAAGCCGGGATCCGCACCACGTTGTCACCTTGCACACTGTGGCTCAACACCTCGGGTGTGGAGCCCAGCGACAGCTTGTAGCGCGCCGTAGCCTTCCAGGTTGCGGCCGGGTTAGGCCGCACCCGTACGTTCACCACGCCATTAACCGATGGCGTTGGCCAGGTGATTTTCGCCTTGGGGCTGATCGGGATCCATTTGACGCCGTCAAAATACTCGGAAATCCACTGGCCCCGATCGCTCTCGTTCACACCGTCGAAATAGGCACTGACCTTCTGCCCGCGCAGGGCCTTGAAGGAGAAGTAGTCTTCATCGGTCGCCGTGTCGGAGTTACCCGTGACGTAGTTCAGGGTATCCGGCAGTTGATAAGCCGTTTCGAAACTGTCGTTAGGCTCGAAATCGTCAATCGTCATGTTGATATCCACGCCGAAACTGAACGGCGAACCGTCAGCCGAATTGGCATGCATGAACCAGTAGTAGTCGCCAGGTGGCAGTACGCCAGCCAACACCTCGTTGGCATTGCCCGGGTTATCCGACGTGCCGAGAGAAGTGATGTTGTTCTGGCCGTCGTCCTGGAACAGGGTCAGGGACATGTTGGTGGCAGCACTCTGCCCTACCAGCATCACTGTCGCCCGTGCCTTTTGGGGCACGTTGAAGTGGTAGCAGACGTCGTTGCCGGTTTGCACACCGTCCAGGTTATACATCTGGTTGATACCGAGGGTCTGGCACAGCGGCGTGAACGCCTGGGCCGCCACGGCCTGGGCATCCACCTTGGCGCTATCTGCCTGTACAGGCTCGGCGACCACAACCCCGCTCAAGGCCTTGGCAGCCTGCACTGGCTTTTTCAGCTGCTGCGAGGTTTTGATTTTGTCCAGGAAGGCAGCCGACGCCTTCTGCGCCGTGACGTTGCCGCCACTCTTGAGGGCTTGTTGCACGGCTTGCTGCAACGGTTGCGGCGTCAAGTGTGCAGGAGATTGTTCGGCCAGGGCGCAGGCCGAAACGAAGCAGGACGCCGCGATGGCGGCTCCGAGCATGAACGCTTTTTTCGATTTCATTTTTTATCCATCCATAGTTAAAAAATTGAAGCTCAGGTGATCGGCGACATCCGGTCACCTGGGATGGAATGTAGGACATAACTGTATGCATGTACAGTATTTTTATGGCGGCAGGATAGATGCGCCAATCCCGACTACGCTCATCCCCAACAAAAACAACACCGAGCGCCCCCAATGACTCACCCCACCGAGGCCTTCCGCACCACCTACCGCGCCAGCATCCACCCCTGCTACAACCCGTGGCTCCACGCTGGTTTCGTTTTCGGCTACGGCCTGCTCTGCGTCAGCCTGTTCTGGTCCACCACCCGGCAAATCCAACCCTTGGAATGGCTGGCCATCCCCCTCACCCTGATCTTCTTCAACCTGTGTATCTATCTCGTCCACCGTCACCTGGGCCATCACAAACACACCTTCGCCCGCCTGTTCTACGCCCGCCACACCGGCGACCACCACAGCTTCTTCACCCCCGATCACATGACCTACGACAGCCCGCGAGACTGGCGTGTCATCCTGTTCCCCGCCTGGCTCATCCTGGTCCACAGCCTGGTCATCACCCTCCCCGCCTGGTGGCTGCTCAAACACCTCAACCCCAACATCGCTGGCCTGTTCGCCGGCTGCATGATCCTCGGCTACTTGCTCTACGAGTTTTTCCACGCCTGCGAACACCTGCCCCCCGACCACCCCGTGGCCCGCCTGCCGTGGATCCGCCAGATGCATCACCTGCACGCCCTGCATCACCGGCGCGAACTGATGCAGGGACGCAATTTCAATATCGTCCTGCCGCTGATGGACTACCTGTTCGGCACCCTGCATTGGGAACCGCCCACCACTGATCACCAGGAATCGTCATGAGTACCCGTCCAAGCAACGTTGGTCGTCTGGTCCTGCTGATCCTGACCGCCATCGTCGCCTTCCTGCTGCTGATGCCCACCAAAGTGCAACCGGTCAACTGGTCGCCGCCCAAGGCGCCATCCCTGAAGGACGGGCCCTACGCCGAAAACCAGCGCCTCAAGGACGTGAAAAGAACCGGCGCCCAGGACATCGCCGGGCCCGAAGCCTTGTTGCTGGATGGCAAAGGGTTCCTCATCACCGGCCTGCATGACGGGCGCATCATCCGCACGGCCCCCGAAAGCCACGTTCTCGAAGAGCTGACCAACACCCAGGGTCGCCCCCTGGGCCTGGCCCTGCATCCGGACGGGCGGTTGATCATTGCCGATGGGATCAAGGGCCTGCTCGCCCTCGACACCCAGCACAATCTCACCACCCTGGCCACCAGCGCCGCCGGCCTGTCGTTTGGCTTTGTCGATGACGTCACCGTCGACGCCGCCGGGCGTTATGCGTACTTCAGCGATGCATCAAGCCGCTGGGGTTATGGGGAAGACGGCGAGGCGGTGATCGAGCACGGCGGTGACGGCCGTTTGCTGCGGTATGACTTCAGCACCGGCCACACCGAGGTATTGCTGGACCAGTTGCAATTCGCCAATGGCGTGGCCCTGGGGCCGAACGAAGACTATGTGCTGGTCAACGAAACCGGCGCCTATCGCATCAGCCGCTACTGGCTCAAGGGCGACAAGGCCGGCGTCCACGACCTGTTTATCGACAACCTGCCGGGCCTGCCGGACAACCTCAGCTTCAACGGCAAGGACCGGTTCTGGGTTGCCTTGTATTCACCGCGCAACCCGCTGCTCGACGGTTTTGCCGGCTACCCGCTGATGCGCAAGATCATGGTACGGGCACTGATGGTGGTGCCCAAGCCCATCGAGCGTAAGGCCTTTGTGCTCGGGCTGGACGTGAACGGCAAGGTCATCGCGAACCTGCAGGATGGCAGCAGCGGTAACTACTCGCCCGTCACCACGGCACGTGAGTACGGTGACTGGTTGTATCTGGGTTCGCTTAAAAACACCGGTATGGCGCGCTTGCCACTCAAGGTGGCATTGGCGCAATAACGAAAAAAAGCCCCTCGGCTATGGCTTGGACCAGACCTCCCAAATGATT
This sequence comes from Pseudomonas sp. B6001, assembly GCF_013386015.1. NCBI lineage: Bacteria > Pseudomonadati > Pseudomonadota > Gammaproteobacteria > Pseudomonadales > Pseudomonadaceae > Pseudomonas > Pseudomonas sp. B6001. The sequence continues at coordinate 19,703 of NZ_JACAOX010000048.1, read as the reverse complement.
GCCAGGACCATCAAAACCAATCCGCCGTAATAGGGCCATACTGCCCATCGCCTCAGAGCCACGGGGACGGACGTCAACTCTGCCTCAGTCGCCTCGCCCTTTTTTACATGGCGTTTTGGCATGGACAGCAGCTCGACGATCACAACCATTCGCATGGTTTTGTCGATCGGCAGATTCCTGCGCCAAAAACGCTTGGTGCGTTGAACGGCCTCGTTTTCGGTGAAATAGCTTTCCAACTCATCGAGTTTTCTGTACGCGACGAAGAGCAACAGTCCCAAGTTGATAAGCATCCATAAAAGCAACGTAACAGTGAAAAAATCATAATAAGACATGATCAAGCCCCATCAGGCTGATACATCAGGTCACCCATCATTTCTCCACCCCATTCACCGGCACGCCCAAACGTACTCCCGGCGGCATAGCCTCCGGCAGCACCGCCGATGATCCCGCAGACCAGCGCACCCTGCCCTTTCACCGCAACCCCCATGACTATCCCGCATAAACGTCTCCCGAGCGCAGCCCCCAGAGTCCCTCCAATAGCGGCCCCGCCTACCCCACCCACCAACTTCCCACCCTGCACATACTTCGCCCGACTGCACTGTGCCTCCCGCCCCTTCATGCACGCTTCCTTGACCTCCAACCCCGCAACCCCCACATCCAACGCCAACCCCACATACGTCCCCTTGCCCAAAAACCTCGACGTCTCGACAATGCTGCGAATCCGCTGCGTATAGCCCACGATTTCACTCTTGTGCAGATAACTCTTGGTGGAAATACCCAGCACTTTTTTCAGCGATTTATTGGTTTTCAGGCTCGTGCCAAATCGCGCCGCGCCTCGCAACTGTGTATCCAAACGCCGGAACAACATCTGCCGCTGCAGGATAAAAAGCGCCTTGTTCACCCCACCGTTCTTCAATTGCTGATGCAGCCGTTCAATCTCCTCCAACGTGTGCTGGACCTCGTCCAAATGTCGTCCCCACGCCGACGTCGCACTGCCGACGCCCACAGAGCTGTACCCGAGAAAGCTTTGCAGCAAGTCATAATTATTGATCACCGCTGTCCCCGCTGATGCGTCCAACTCCAAGTTGCGCTGAATCTCCTGGGCATGGCGCATCAACCACGCATCATCGGCAGTGCATGCCACCCCATGGTAATCAGGAATAATCACCATCTGCCCCGGCGTCACCAGGCTTGTCTGGCGCAAATGCAGGTTCAACGCGTCGAATTGATCGGAGAGTTGCCGACTGGACCCGGTCAGCAAGCGGGACTTCAAGCTGAGGTAGTCCGTGGTGCGGTCATTGATGTATCCCTGCGCCATCACTTACATCCCTGATGTAATGGATATGGCGCAGGAATATAGGCAGGCGAACACGGCCCGGACACAAGGTTGAAACAGCTGAAATTACATTTGGGAAATCACCTACCTGGCAGGTAATCAAGGCCTACAAAAAATCGTCGGACTCAATACCCCGTCATCTCCAGATACCCCACCCCACCCTGAAATTTCACCGGCCCTTCCCAGTAAGGAATGCTCAGGTTCATCCAGGCCTTTGGGTTGACCGCTTCCGTGGTGATATCCAGATGTTTGCCCGGGATCTTCAATGACCACTGGGTGGGAATGCTGCGCCCATCGATCGCGGTGGTGGTCAGTGGGGTCAGCTGGATGTCCTGGTTGTGCAGGGTCTGGGTGCGGCCCTCCTGGTCGATCCAGGTGCCCGTCAGGTACGACGGCCCGTCTTTCTGCCGCACCCGAAACAGCATCAATTGCTCGCCACTGTCCAGGTGCAGGGAGAACCAGTCCCAGCCAGTCTGGCTGGCGGTCAGGGGCTGGCTGCTCCATTCGCGATCGAGCCAGGCGTTGCCGGTGACTTGGTAAGATTTTCCATCGATGGTCACGCGGCCATCTGCCTGGAAAAAAGGCTGGCTGTAGTAGTACGACGCCTGGCCCTGGTCGGACTTGCGGCTGTAGCCGTTGTCGCCCTGGAGCACCAATGGGCGGCTGGAGGTCAGGTGCAGGTCGTAGTTGAAATGCTCGCCTGCAGCCTTGAGTTGCATGTCCGCCAGGGGGCTGGCTGCACCGGGGCGGGTGGCGAAATTCCAGTCATCGATCCAGGCATTGAACGGCACCGCCTGGGCCCCTGCCTGCCCCACGCCGCCGCGGGCGTAGCGTTCGCTGGCGTAATGGCGGGTGGCCGAGGTGACGGCGGCGTGGCCGAGCCAGATCGTCGAGTCGTGCCAGCCGGGTTGTGTCGGGCCGGCCTTGAGTGCGTTGCGAAACAGCGTCCATTGCACGCCGTAGGCATTGCCCTCGGCATCCTTGAGGTTGGCGGTGAGGTACCACCATTCGATGCGATAGCCGTCATGGGGGCCATGGTCCTGGGGAAAGCTGAAGACCTTGCCGGGCACCACCTGGGCAAAGTCCGCGGCCTGGCTGCCCAGTCCGGCGAAGCTTTCTTCAGGTGCAGGTGGTTTGTCGCAGGCGCCCAGCAGCAGGAACGTCGCCCATAGCAGGCACTTAATCTTCATTGGCAAAGGTCCTCAGCAAATCCGCCGGGCGACTGCGGTACAGCTGCCACAACGGCCAGGCCGAAGCCAGCAAGGTGGCCAGCATCGCCAGGCCCAGCAGTTGCGCCAGTTGCCCCGGGAACACCTGCAACGGCAGGCGCCAGCCGAAGGCCTGGACGTTGATCACCACGTCCAGGCACCACGCCAGCAGCAAGCCCAGCGGCAACGCCAGCACCAGGGTCAGCACCGCCAGCAGCCAGGTCTGGCCGAGGTTGAGCAGCATCAATTGGCGTCGTGTCACGCCCAGCGCCCACAGCGGGGCCAACTGGCCAAGACGGCTTTGGCTCTGGGTCAGCAGGCTGATAAACAACGCCACGCCGGCCACGCCCAGGGTCAGGCTGTTAAGGGCGGCGGTGGCGGCAAAAGTTCGTTCGAATACCTGGCTCGACCAGCCCTTGAGCTGCTGCTGGTCGACGATGCGGCTGTCTTCGAGGGCAAACCGTTCCTGTACTGCACGCACCAGCGGCGGCACGTTGCCCGGCAAAACCCGCAGGTTGAAACGCGCCGGCGACAATCCCGGCCAGTGCTGCAACAGGTGCCGCGAATTCACCAGCAAGTGGCCCTTGGGGTTGCCGTAGTCGGCATAAATCCCCACGACCTTCGGCGACCATGGACCTTGGGGCGTGGGGATGCTGACCACATCGCCCAGCCGCACCTTGAGCCGGCGTGCCATTTGCTCACTGAGCATCAGGCTGTCGTCCTGCAGCAACTGGTTCCATGGGTTCGCCGCCGCTTCCAGCAACGGCCAATGCTGGCGATAAGTAGGGTCGTCGACCACGCCGAACAGGTCAGCTGGCCAGCCTTGCAGTTGCACCGCAACCTGCCAGGTCGGCAGCACTGTCTGCACCAGGGGCTGCTGCACCAGCCAGGTTTGCAGCGCCTCGGCCTGGGCCGGGTTTTGCGGGTTGAGGTACAACTCGGCGGTCAGGCGTTGTTCCAGCCAGTTGTTGAAGGTCTGGCGAAAGCCCGAGGTCATCGAGCCCGCGCCGATATTGGCGGCCAACGCCAGCAGCAAGGCCATCAGCGCCAGGCTCAGGGCCGGCAACTGCTGGCGGCAATCGGCGAGAAACCATTGCCCCAGCACCGAACGGCTGCGCCCCAATACCGCCTTGAGCACGCCATTGAGCACCACCGGCAAGCCCAGCGCAGCGCCCAGCAACAAGGCCGCCATCAAGACAAAACCACTGGCCAGGCTGTCGCCAAATACCAGTGCCAACAGCGCAACCAGTAAGGCCGAACCCGCCACCCAGCCCTGGCGTCGCAGCCAGCGCCCATGGGCCTGGTGCCAGGCCTGGGCATTGGCCAGCGCCAACAACGACAAACGCGCCGCCCGCCACAGGCTGCTGGCCCCGGCGAGCAACGCGCCGAGCAAACCCAGGCCCAGGCCACTGAGCCACCACAGCGGGCTGAGGCTCAGTTGGCCGGGCACCTCGGCGCCATACAGGCCGCGCAAGCTGGCGGCTACATCCGGCAGCAACAGGCTGGCAAGCAAGTACCCGCTGGCCACGCCCGCCAGGCCACCCAGCACGGCCAGGCCACCGAGTTCCACCGCCAGGCTGAGGATCAGCATCCGCGCACTGACCCCGCACGCCCGCAAGGTTCGCAGCAGGCCGCGCCGCTGCTCCAGCGCCAGGCCGATGGCGGCATGCACGATAAACAGGCCCACCACAAAGGACAGAAAGCCCAGCGCATCGAGGTTCAGATGGAAGCTTTCAGTGAGGCGCGCGAGGTTGTTTTCCTCGGCCTGCTTGAGCTGCAGTTGCGCGCCCAGTTCCGGCGGCAGGGCGGGATGCGCGGCGGCAAAGGCCTTGTCCAGCAGCAACCGCGACAGGCGTTGGGGCATGTCCAGCAACGGTTGGGCGAAGCCGATATCGGTCAGTAATACGCCGGGGGCCATGTCCGCTTGAACATGCAGCGGCGGCAGCGCCAGCCCGGCAGCTGTCAGCGGCTGGTCGCCCTCTTTCAGGCCCAGAGACTGCAAGGTCTGCGGCGCGATCCAGGTGCGTCCCGGCGGGTTGAAGAACGCGACCATCTGCGCCCGGTCCAGGGTCTGCCCGGCCAGCGCGCCACCGCCGGGCAACGACACCGGGTCGATGCCCATCACTTGCAGGCGCTGGTCTTCATGGCCCTTGAGCTGCACGCGGCCCTGCACCACCGGCGACACCGGCCACCCGGCGCGGCGCAGGTCGGCAAACAGCGCCTGGGGGAAGCTGGCACCGTCCGGCGCACTGAGGCTGGCCTGGGGTTCGCCGCCGATCAGCTGGCTGGCCCGCGCGTAGCTGTCCCGCGCCTGGCTGTTGAGGGCTTGCACGCCGGTCAACAGCGCGGTGGCCAGCCACAGGCCAGTGAGCACACTGAAGAATTGCACAGGGTGGCGACGCCAATGGCTGAGCAGCGCGCGCAGTGTCCAGTGGAAGACGCGCATGTCAGCGGGCGTCCGCAGCGAGTACCTGGCCGCGATGCAACACCACCTGCTGGTCAAGGCGCGCCGCGATGCGCGGGCTGTGGGTGACCATCAGCAAACTGGTCGGGCTGTCCCGCAGCAGGTCCAGCAGCAGTTGCAGCACTTCGTCACTGGTGCCTTCGTCGAGGTTACCGGTGGGTTCGTCCGCCAGCAGCAAGCCGGGGCGCGACGCCAGGGCTCGTCCTACCGCTACCCGTTGCTGCTGGCCGCCGGACAGTTGTTCGGGGTAACGCCTGAGCAAGTCACCCAGGCCGAGTCGCTCCACAAGCTGCGCTTGCCACGCCGGATCGAGGCGCCCGGCCAGGCGCGCCTGGAAAGCCAGGTTGTCTTCGACCCGCAGGCTGCCGATCAGGTTGAACTGCTGGAACACCAGGCCGATCTCGGTGCGCCGCCAGTGGGCCAGTTGCGCCTCACTCATCTGGTCCAGGCGCTGGTCGCCGACCTGGATGCTGCCACGGTCGACCTGGTCGAGCCCGGCCACCAAATGCAGCAGCGTGCTTTTGCCACTGCCCGACTCACCCATCAACGCCAGGCTGCTGCGCGCTCCCAGGTACAGGTCGACACCCGCCAGCACGGTCAACGGCCCCTGCGGCGTGCCATAACTCTTGAATACCCCTTGTACCTGCAGCATCACCCCTCCCCACAAGCTTCTGGACTTAAGCCGGAGAATAACGGTTGTCACATTTTTATGTCACAACCATGGGAAAAAGGAGCGCCCCATGCCCCCTGCAAATTTTTCACATCGATTTCACCCGGCCGCCACCTGCTGCACTTTAAATTGCCGTCCATGGGCAGATAACAGGCTGGTTATTTCAAACGCCCGTTAGTGCAAGTGAACAATTTTTTATATCGGTATGTTCAGCAAAAAGACAGCGCCCCTGTGACACGCTTTTGCATATTCCTGCATCAGCGCTACTCACTTGGCGCCTGCCTAACTTGCCGCTGCCAGTTACCGGATTAACGCCTGGAAGTTACCAATGGTGAATAGTGTGGTTGACCTGACCCTGAGCAAGTCTCGCTCGCGCTGGGCATTTGTAAAACAGCTGAACAAACTGTGGCTTGGCGTGGCAGGTATCGTGATGATCAGCCTGGCAGTAACGGCGTTCATCTGGTGGCCAAGATCGCCGCTGGACCTGGGCGTGGGCCACCGCCTGCTCACCTCCGGAACCCTGGAAGCCTGGCGTAACGGAGACCTGGTGGTGCTGGTCCGCCATGAGGAACGCTGTGACCGCTCCAACAACCCTTGCCTGGGCCCGGCAGACGGCCTGACCACGCTCGGCTCGTTGTCTGCCAGTGCCGTGGGCAAGGCCTTCCAGACCCTGGGCATGGAAAACACCGACGTACTGAGCAGCCCCACCACCCGTACCGCGCAGACCTCGCTTTTCATGTTCGGCAAGGCCGAACTGTCACCCGGCCCCCTGGCCATCTGCGGCCCTGCCATCGGCGAGGAACTGCGCCCGCATAAACACTCGGACCGCAACCTGCTGGTGGTCACCCACAGCGCCTGCATCAGCGACTTCGAGGAGGCATTGGGCTACTCACACGCTGCCCATGCCGAGTACGGCAGTGCATTGTTTGTAAAGCTGCTGCCCGACGGCAAGTTCAAGGCGCTGGGTATTTTGAACAGTAAGGACTGGGCCGCCGTGCTTAAACAACTTTAGAACAATTCTTCACATTTAATCATTCAAGTTCGTTCAGCAAAAAGACAGCCAGACCGTGGCATCGTCTATGGTTTTAATTGATTTTTTTAGAAAAATTATTAGCTCACTAACTTTTCACAAGTTAACAACATGACGATGACCTTCGATGACTTATTGGACGCCACACGTTTAACGAGCTTGACTGGGGCACAGGGATATTCAGTTTCGCCCCCCCCACTAACAGACTGTTTAAGGAATAACGTTCTGTGCCGCATTTCTACCCGACCACGACCACCTTCTACCCCTCGCGCATGGCTGATCCAGCGCTCGCGCTGATTCACCGTCAATACCGCTTGAGAGTGCAATAGCCATGACCCGCCTTAAACCATTGCCCGTATTACTACTGGCATTCGTGATGTTCTATCTACTGCCACTGGGCCTGCATGGCCTATGGATTCCTGACGAAACCCGCTACGCCCAGATCAGCCAGGAAATGCTCATCAGCGGCAACTGGGTGGCACCGCACTTCATGGGCGTGCGCTATTTCGAAAAACCCGCAGCCGGCTACTGGCTCATTGCACTGGGCCAGGCGTTGTTCGGTGAAAACCTGTTCGGCGTGCGCATCGCTTCCGCCCTGACCACCGGCCTGAGCGTCGTGCTCGCCTACCTGATCGCCCGCCGGCTGTGGAACGACCCGCGCAAGAGCTTCGCCTGCGCGCTGCTCTACATGAGTTTCGGCCTGGTGGCCGGGCAAGCCGGTTATTCCAACCTGGATCCGCAATTCACCTTTTGGGTCAACCTGAGCCTGGCGGCGCTGTGGTTTGCCCTCGACAGCTCCACCCCCCGTGCCCGCCTCGCCAGCTGGACGTTGTTGGGTGTGGCCTGCGGCATGGGTTTCATGACCAAGGGTTTCCTGGCGTGGTTGCTGCCGGTGCTGATCGCCCTGCCTTACATGCTCTGGCAACGTCGCCTGGGGGAATTGCTGCGCTACGGGCCGCTGGCGATTCTGGTGGCGGCCGTGGTGTGCCTGCCCTGGGCGCTGACGATCCACCTGCAGGAACCGGACTACTGGCGTTTCTTCTTCTGGCACGAGCACATCCGCCGGTTCGCCTCCGACAATGCCCAGCATGCACGTCCCTGGTGGTTCTACCTGCCGCTGATGGTGGTGTCGTGCCTGCCGTGGGCGGCGCTGCTGCCGGCGACACTGTGCAAGGCCTGGAAGGAAAAGCGCCAACCGGCCATCGTCTTCCTGGCGCTGTGGTTGCTGCTGCCCCTGGGCTTTTTCAGCCTGAGCAACGGCAAGCTGCCGACCTACATCATGCCGTGCCTGCTGCCGCTGGCGCTGCTGATGGGCCATGCGTTGATCGACCTACTGGCCAACGCCCGCACCCGCACGCTGCGCGTCAATGGCCTGCTCAACCTGGGCATCGGCGTCGCGGCAATGGTGACGCTGATCTACCTGCAAATCGACCGGCCGTTGTACGGCAACAGCCACAGCGAGATGTTCAACCTGTCCCTGACGTTCATCGTGCTGATGGGCTGGATGCTCGCCAACCTGCTTCAAGCCTTCCGCCCATTGGCGCTGTGGGCGATGCCGGCGTTGGGCATTGGCCTGCTGGTGGCGCTGTTGCCCGCCGGCATGCCGGCGGTGGTCGAAGATAACCAGATGCCTGATCAGTTCGTGCTCCAGCACCTGGACGACCTGCAACAGACCCATGCGCTGCTGAGCAACGAACTGGAATCGGCGTCGGCCCTGGCATGGCGCCTGCGGCGGCCCGAAGTGACGCTCTACAACACCGAAGGCGAACTGCGCTACGGCCTGCAATACGCCGACTCGATGCACCGCAAGGTGGATCTCGACAGCGTTCAAGCCTGGCTCAAGCAGGCGCGCCAGCAAGGCCCGGTGGGCGTGCTGATGCGGGTCAGGAGCACCAGCGAAATGCGCGAAGCCGGCCAGCTGCCGTTGGGGGGCAAGCGTTATTACAAGGGTGACCTGGAGATCATCATCTACCCGCAATTGCCGTAACACAGGCGCCCTAATGTGGGGTGACCCCATTCAACACTCGTCCCACATCGGAACCGCCGCATGAACTTCTGGAAAACCGAACGCGGCGCCCTGCTGCTGCTCCTGGGCGTGTCGGCCCTGATCCTGCTGCTGGGGCTGGGCGCCCGCGACCTGTGGGGCCCGGAAACCCGCTGGGCGAACATCACCCTGCAGATGCTGCAAAGCGGCGACTACTTCGACCCGTACCTCAAGGGCACCCCGTATTACGACAAACCCCTGCCGTCGTACTGGCTGATCACCGGCCTGGCCAACCTGATGGGCGGCCTGGGGCCGTGGTCGTTGCGCCTGTCATCGGTCATCTCGGCGTGGCTGAGCATCTGGCTGGTGTACCTGATCGGCGAGCAACTGTTCCGCAAAGGCACCGGCCTGATTGCCGGCTGGATGCTCGCGACCACCTTCTACTTCCTCTTCTGGGCCCGGGTGGCCACGGCGGACGTGCTGACCGTATGCGGCGTGCTCGCCGCCGTCTGGTGGTATTGGCGCGGGCCGGACGATACGCGGCTGGGGCGCTACACGGTGTTCTTCCTGTTGCTGGCGGCGACGTCACTGTTCAAGGGCTTGATCGGTTTTGTGCTGCCGGGCCTGGTGTTGTTGCCGCACTTGCTCAGCGAACAGCGCTACAAACGCCACCTCAACCTGCGGCTGGTGCTGGCCGTGATCATTGCCGGGGCGTTCTACGCGATCCCGTTTGTGCTGTCCCACCTCTACGGCGCACCGACCTACGGTGCAAGCGGCCTGGAACTGGTGTTCCGGGAAAACGTGGTGCGCTTCTTCGACCCGTTCGACCATATGGGTCCGATCTACACCTACCTGATCTACCTGCCGGCCTACACCTTGCCCTGGGCGCCGTGCTGGGTGCTGGGCCTGTGGCTCGCCGTGCGGCATTGGCGCGACACCCCGCCCAACACCCGCTGGCTGGTGTGGGGGCTGGGCCTGCTGTTCGTGTTCTTCACCGCCAGTGGCAGCCGGCGCAGTTACTACGTGCTGCCGCTGGTGCCGTTCGCGCAGTTGCTGGCGGCGTGGTGGGTCAGTGAGCGTATCGCCCGCAAAGGCACGGTCGGCCGGGGTTGGTACCGTGGGTTCGGCATCGCTGCGGGGGTGATGCTGCTGGTACTCGGGGTGGTGTATCCGTGGACCAATGGCAATGGCGGCGTGACCCGTTTCGCCGAGGACGTTCAAGCGCAAGCAGTGAAAAGCGCGCCATGGAACGCGTGGCAGATGGTGATGGTGGAAGTCGACAACAAGGTACCGATGTACCTGCAAAATCACGGGACGCCGTTCTACTACGTCGCCGAAACCCAGGACTTTCCGCGCCAGGGCGACAGTGCGGCGTTCATGGCCTGGCTGGAAAAAACCAGCGGCCGCACCTTTGATCCCAAGCGCACAATTATTGTCGCGCAGTCCACCAAGGATGACCCGACGCCGCTGGCCTACCTGGGCAACGATCATCAGGTCATCACTACCCAGCCGGACAATGGTGAACGGTTGTTCCACAAGCGTGACGGTGGCAGCGTGGCATTTGTGCCCAACGCCGCGCCGTAGCACTGGCGGCATGGGGCGGGCATTGCTAGTGTGGCGCGCTTAAGCCACCGTCCGAGCCCGGCCCGCCATGCCCTACTCTTCCCTTTCCCTTGCCGCCCTGAGCCTGATCGTGCTCGCCACGCCGGTAGCGGCAGACACGTCGATGCCGGCCAACATGGTTTACCTGCGCAGCCTCGACCCGAGCATCGCCCAGGACATTCGCTACGCCAGCCCCCACAACTTCACCGGAGCGCCGCTGGACGGCTACAAAGCAGCCGAATGCGTGCTGTCTGCCGACGCGGCAAAGGCACTGGTACGGGTCCAGGCCGAGTTGGCCAGGCAGGGTTACGGCTTGAAGGTCTTCGACTGCTATCGTCCCAGCCGTGCCGTGGCGAACATGGGCCGCTTCGCCAGCCTACCGGGGGATCCGGCCAAGGCCGAGTTCTACCCCCGGGTGAACAAGCAGGATTTCTGGCGCCTGGGCTATGTGGCCAAGGTTTCCAACCACTCCCGGGGGGCGGCAGTGGACGTGACCCTGACCGGCCCCGATGCACTGCCAGCCCAGGCCTGGAACGCCGACACCGCGGCGGTGGATTGCGCCGCCGGTTACGGTCGACGCCTGCCCGATGGCGGCCTGGACATGGGCACCGGTTTTGATTGCTTCGACGAAATGGCCCACACCAACAGCTCCCACATCAGCCAGGCGGCACGCCAGAATCGCCAACGGTTGAGCGCTGCGATGGCCAAGGAAGGCTTTACCGGTTATGCCGGCGAATGGTGGCACTTCACCTACAGCCGCAATCCGGTGCGGGCCGAGCCGATGGACTTCCCTATCGAACCGCTGCGGTAACATCACAACACAGCTTCAGCTTGATAAAGCCCGGGGCAAAAACTAGCGTTTGAGGTTTCCCTCTTTTCAAGGACTGAACGACGTTGAACACGCTCATCAAAACCTGCGCGGCGCTGCTGACGCTGCTTTCAAACGTGGCACTCGCGCAAATCCCCGAGACCAGCCGGCAACTGATCGTGGTCACCACCCCGGGCTGGAACGCCCTCCAGGGCACCGCACAACGCTATGAGCGGCACGGGCAAGGCTTTCAGAAAGTCGGCGAACCCTTTGCCATCGTGGTCGGTAAAAACGGCATGGCGTGGGGCACCGGCCTTACGACGCCCACCCCCGACCAGCAGCCCCTCAAGCATGAAGGCGATGGCAAGGCCCCGGCCGGCATCTTCAAACTCGGCGGTGCCTTCGGCTACGCCCCCACCGCTGACACCCGCTTGCCTTACGCGGCCAGTACCGCCACCCGCGAATGCGTGGATGACAGCCAGTCCAGCCATTACAACACCCTGGTGGACAGCTCGGCGGTGAACAAGGACTGGACCAGTTCCGAGCGGATGCTGCGCAAGGACCAGCTGTACCGCCAGGGGATTTTTGTCGAGCACAACACACCGGCTTTGGCCAACGGCGGCTCGTGTATTTTCCTGCATATCTGGCGCAGCGTCAGTTCGGGAACATTGGGCTGCACGGCGATGGACCCGGTGAATATCCAGGCGTTGTTTGCCTGGCTGGACCCGCGAGAAAACCCGCTGCTGGTGCAACTGCCCGCCGCGCAGTACGACCTCTACCGTGAGCGCTGGAAACTGCCGTCCCGCTGAGCTGACAACAGGCGTTGAAATGCGGCCAATACCTCGCCGGGTTTTTCAAGCATGAGTTGGTGGCCGCATTCGGGCAGCAACTGATACTCGGCATTGGGCAAATGCCGGGCGAGTGCTTCGCCGCCGCTGGCCGGGGTCAGGCCGTCGGTGTCGCCGGCCAGCACACTCACGGGCAGGGTCAGGGTAAGCAGTGCATTGGCGTCTGGCCATTGGACGTTTTTCATCAGGGCCTTGAACATGTACAGCGGGTTGCGCTCGGTGAGTTTTTCTTCGTAGGCGACCAGTGCGGGGTCGGCCTTGGCGTTCCATGCCGCCTGGCGGAAACCTTTGGCCAGCAGTGGGCGCAGCCATTCCAGGAGCCATGCGGGTAGACGCATCAGGCCGCCGCTCCGGCTGATGCTGTGGAGTCGGGTGCCCAGCAGCAATACGGCTTCGATGGGGATCGCGGGTTTGGCCAGCAAGGCGCTCAGGGTCAGGCCAGTGCCGAAGGAGTGGGCGACGATGAGGTTGCGGGAGCCGCCGTAGCGCCTGAGGATTTCCAGGTAATCGGCGACCAGTTCGGGCCAGGCGTAGGCCTCGGGGTTGCGGGGTTTTGCGCTGGCGCCGTGGCCGAGCAGGTCCCAGGCGACCAGACTGTAGCCTTGGGTTTTCAGGGATTGCCATTGGTGGCGCCACTGGTCCTTGTTGCCGCCGGCGCCGTGGCAGAAGAACACTACCGTGTCGGGTTGGGTGGTGCCCGCGTGATGGGTGATGCTCAGGTGACGGTTGGGGCGGATTTCCAGTGGTTGGCCCTGGATCACTGGCAGTTCGGTGAAAGAGGTCGGCATGGAGGTTTCTCAATAAGTGAAAGGGTTGAGTGTGGTGAAGCAACAGCAAAATCAAAGGTGGACACGATCCAAATGTGGGAGCGGGCTTGCTCGCGAAGGTCGTTAACGATAACGCGAACATCCTGATTCAACGCGGCGCTCTCAGGTTCTTCGCGAGCAAGCCCGCTCCCACATAAAGCGGCTCTGCTTTTGCTCTAACACTCAGGTCGCCTTTGCCGCTTTTGCAATGTGACTCGCTGTAAGAGCGAAACCATAGGTGGCCGTTACCTGAATAACGGATATGCCCCCAACCCCAACACCCCAAGTCAGATGGCCTCAGCCATCAACAACTCCCGCGTATAAGGATGCCGCGCATCAGCAAACAGCGCCGCCGTCTCCCCCTGCTCCACCACCCTCCCCTGACGCATCACCGCAATCCGGTCACACAACCGCGCAGCCACCCGCAAGTCATGAGTAATAAACACAATGCTCAACCTGAACCGCCGCTGCAGCGACTCCAGCAACTCCAGAATCTGCACCTGGATCAGCGCATCAAGCGCCGACACACACTCATCAGCGATCAACACCTTAGGCTCCACCGCCAACGCCCGGGCGATCCCTATGCGCTGCCGTTGCCCCCCGGAAAACTCATGAGGAAACCGCTCAAACGCCGCTGCCGGCAACCCCACCAACCCCAGCAACTCACGGGCCCGCCGCTCGGCATCCGCCTTGGAAACCCCCTGCACCAAAGGCCCAGTCATAACAATCTGCCCCACCGTCTGCCGCGGATTGAGCGAGGCAAACGGATCCTGGAAAATCATCTGCACATCACTGCGCAACGCTCGCAGCCGCCCTTCAGACAACCCCGCGACCTCCCGCCCCAACCACTCGATCCGCCCGCTGTCAGCACGCAGCAAACGCACCAGGCACCGACCCAGGGTCGACTTGCCCGACCCCGACTCCCCCACAATCCCCAACGTCTCGCCTTCACGCAATTGCAGCTGAACCGCATCCAACGCCTGAGTCGTACGCCGCCCCCACCAACCGCTGCGGCTGCTGAACACCTTGCCCAGCGCTTCGGCCTTCAGCACCACAGGGCCAGCCACCTGCGTACGTGGCACCAGCGGTTGCGCCGACACCGCCGCCAACAACTGCCGGGTGTAATCTTCCCGGGGCACACGCAACACCGCCGGGGCCGTGCCCTGCTCCACCACCCGGCCCTTTTCCAGCACCAGCACCCGGTCGGCAATCGCCTCGACCACGGCAAAGTCGTGGGTGATAAACAACAGTGCCATGCCCTTGTCCTGCTGGATCTTGCGCAGCAGGTCGAGAATCTGCGCCTGGGTGGTCACGTCCAGCGCCGAGGTCGGCTCATCGGCAATCAACAGCGCCGGATCAAACGCCAGGGCCATGGCGATCACCACCCGCTGACGCTGCCCGCCAGACAGTTCAAACGGATACGCCAGTCGCAAGCGCTCAGGGTCGGGCAAGCCGACATAACCGAGCAAATCCACCACCCGCTGACGCCGCACCCGTGCCGCCGCCACGCCATGGGCGCGCAGGGTTTCATCGATCTGTTCGCCCACCCGCAACAGTGGGTTGAGGGCGCTCATGGGCTCCTGGAATACCATGCTGATATCCCGCCCGCGCAGTTGGCGCATGGCCTCTTCGCTGCGGTCGGCCAGGTCTTCGTCGCGAAACACCAGGCGCCCGCTTTCCACCTTCAGCGGCTCCGGCAACTGGCGCAGCAAAGCCTTGGCCAGCATTGACTTGCCGGAACCGGATTCACCCACCACACACAAGCATTCGCCACGGTTCAGTTGCAGCGACAGGTCATACAGCGCATGGCTGCGGTCCGCACCGGCCGGCAAGGCGATACGCAAATGTTCAACACTCAACAACGTCATAGCGACCTCCCGGGCTCAAAGGCCACACGCAAACCTTCGCCGACTCGATTGACCGCCAGCACGCACAGCACAATCGCCAACCCCGGCAGAAAGCTCATCCACCAGGCGTCCCGCAGCAAGCCACGGGAGGCATTGATCATGTAGCCCCAGCTCATGGCTTCCGGGTCGCTCAAGCCGAGAAACGCCAGGGCCGCTTCGGTGAGGATCGCCGTGGCCATGACAAAGGTCATAGTCACCAGCAGCGGCGCCAGGGCGTTGGGCAGGATCTGCTGGGCGATGATCCCCAGCGGCGACTGCCCCAGCACCCGCGCGGCCTGCACGAATTCGCGCTGGCGCAGGGTCAGGAACTCACTGCGCACCAACCGCGCCACCGCCGGCCACGCTACGAGTGCGATGGCCAGCACGATGGAGAACAGGGACGGCTCAAGGATCGCCACCAGGATCACCGCCAGTACCAGTTGCGGAATGATCTGGAAGAACTCGGCAATGCGCATCAGCACACCGTCGAGCCAGCCACCGAAATAGCCGGCGACCGCGCCGACCAGCAGGCCCACCACCAGGGTCGCCAGGCTGGCCAGCGCCCCCACGGCCAGGGACACCCGCGCGCCGTACAGCAGGCCACTGGCGAGGTCGCGACCGAGCAGGTCACTGCCCAGCCAATGGGCCGGGTCGTGGAATGGCGCGAGCATCGGCTGGCTGTTCATCTCCCATGGCGAGCTGCTGGTCAGCCAGGGGGCGGCGATCGCCAACAGCGTCAGCAGCAGCAAAAACAGCGCACCGATCAACGCCGCAGGCTGGCGCACAAAACGTCGGAAAACCAGCATCAGCCTTGCACTCCTGCACCGATACGCGGGTCGAGAAAACGACAGATCACATCGGTCAACACGTTAAAGCCCACCACCAGAATCGAGATCACCAGGAAACCGCCCATCAACACGCCGTAGTCACGCTGGGCCAGCGAGTCGTACATCAAGCGACCAATCCCCGGCCAGGAATACACCACCTCCACCAGCAACGCGCCGCTGGCCAACTGGCCCAGTTGCAAACCGGCAAAGGTCACCACCGGCAACAGCGCATTGCGCAACACATGCACGTACAAAATCCGCCGCGGGTGCAGGCCCTTGGCGTGGGCGGTGCGCACGTATTCCTGGCCAAGGGCGTCGAGCACGGCGGCGCGGGTCAGGTGGATATACAAGGCGAGGAACAGCACGCTCAACGACACGCACGGCAGCAGCAGGTGCTTGAGCCGGTCGAGCAGGGAAAAGTCCTGTGCCACCGTTTCCATGCCAAACGCCGGCAACCAATCGAGGCTGACGGAGAACAACAGGATCAGCAGCATTGCCAGCCAGAATGGCGGCATCGCATACAACAGCAAGGCGCCGTGGGAGATCACGCCATCCAGCCAGTGGCGCTTCTGTCGGGCCCGGGCGGCCAACGTCCCCAGGGTGACGCCAAGCACCGACGAGAGCAAAAATGCCGAGCCCATCAGGGCCAGTGTTGCCGGCAAGCGCTCGGCAATCAGCGACCACACCGAGGTCTGGTTGCGGTAGGAATAACCCAGGTCCAGATGGGCGATATTGCCCAGGCAGATCAGCAACTGCGTGAGCAACGGCTTGTCCAGGCCCATGGTCTGGCGCAGGTGTTCGATGAACTGCACATCGTCCACCCCCGCCTCGCCGGCCAACAGCAGCGCCGGGTCACCCGGCGCCAGGCGGATCAGCAAAAAGCCCAGCACCAGCACCGCCACAATCATCAACAGTGCCTTGAGCAGGCGACCGCTGAAATACAGCAACCCGTTCATGGTGCAGGCGCGTCGAGGTAGACGCTTTCGTAGTCTTCGTTAAGGCTGGTGGCGGTTTGCAGCAGGTTCTTCACCTCTTTGTGGAACAGTGTCGGGTAGCGCATTTCGAAGATCGGCGCGATCGGCAGGTCGGTGTTCAGCACGTTTTCCAACTGGCTATAGAGCCTGGTGCGTTCCGGGCCTTCCGGGGTGTTGGCGACCTGAGTCCACAGGGCATCGGCCTCGGGGCTGTTGTAGCCGCTGACGTTGGCAAACGGCGAAGTCTTGAGGATGTAGTCGGAGCGGTACAGGTAGGCGTTGGTCAGGTACGGGTCGCCGATCTGGAAGATGAAGTTGTAGGTCAGGTCGAAGTCCCAGTCGCTGACGCGCTGGAACCAGGTGGCGGCGTCGGACGTCACCACTTGTACCTTGAAGCCCAGCGGCTGCAGGGCTTGCTTGGTGTATTCGGCCAGGCGCTCCCAGGCACCGCCCTTCTCGCCGTTGAGCAGGCGAATCCGCACGGCGCCCACGTCCACGCCGGACTCGGCAATCAGCGCCTTGGCTTTTTTCACGTCATAGGTGTACTGCGGCAATTGCGGGTCGTGGTACGGCGAGGTGGACACGAACTGGCCGGGGGCAACCTTGCCCGAACCGAAGAAGATGTTGTCGACGATGAACTGGCGGTTCAGCGCATACAGGATCGCCTGGCGCACCTTGGGGTTGTTCAGCGGCGGCTTGCGCGTATTGATCTGCAGGAAGGCCAGGCCGGAATACAGCTCCCAGCCTTTTTCCGACGACTGCACGTCCGGCAAGGCGGTCAGGCGCTTGAGGTCGGAATAGTCGGCATCACCGCTGCGCAGCACCTGCACGTCGTTGCGCTCGAACGCCGCAGCGCGGGACGAGCCGTCCGGGATCACGTGGAAGATGATCGCATCCAGGTGTGGCAGGCCCTTTTTCCAGTAGTCGGGGTTCTTTGCCAGCTTGATATAGGCGCCGCGTTTCCACTCCACAAACACAAACGGGCCGGTGCCGACAGGCTTGAGGTTATAGGGGTTGTTGCGAAAGTCAGTGTTCTCGTAGAGGTGCTTGGGCACCACAGGCCGCAGCCCGCTGCCCAGGGCCGAGAGCAACGGCGCGAAGGGTTTCTTGAGCTGGAACACCACCTGCAGCGGGTCCTTGGCGGTGATGCTGTCGACGTACTCGGTGAAGACCCCGCCCAGGCGCTTGTCCACTTCGGGGTAGAAGGTCTGGAAGCTGAACACCACGTCATCGGCGGTGAACGCGTGGCCATCATGCCAGCGCACGTTGTCCTGCAAATCGAAGGTGTAGGTCAGGCCATCGGGAGAAACGGTCCAGGCCTTGGCCAATACCGGTTTGGGTTTCAGGTCGGTGTCGAAGGTCAGCAGGCCCTGGAGGATCTTGCCGCTGACGTACTGGGTGGACACGTGGCTGACCACGCCGTGCATCAGCGACGGCGGTTCGGGTTGGGCCACCAGGTTCAGCACCCCGCCGTCATGGGGTTGCGCCTGAGCGGTGCCGGCCAGCAGCACGGCGCCAAGTCCCAGGTATGAAAGGACACGGCGAAAAGATAAAGGGCGCATGGAGACTCCTTGGCTAAGGTTTTGTCAGGGATTTAGCAAGGGCTGTGCCATGGGGCGACGGGCCGCGTTTGCGGGCATCACAGGCCTTGGCAGTGATGAAAAAACCACAGTGGCCGGGACGAGTGTGGAAAAAGCAACAGCCCGCCCTCTTGAGGAATGGTTGTGCGTAGCAGCTGCCGAGCCTTGG
>NZ_JACAOX010000048.1:0-1505 GCF_013386015.1 Pseudomonas sp. B6001 | reverse complement strand
CCAAGGCTCGGCAGCTGCTACGGTAAGGTTTGAAGTTTGAGGGACCCATCACTGGCACAAGGTTTGCCCTTCTAACCGCTATCTGAACCCATGAGTTTGAAGCGCATGTCACTGGATTACCTGGGCAACCCCATCGACACCCGCAACCCCGCCACCCGTCAGGGCCTGGATGATTTCGTCGGCGGTTTTCTCGGCTATCAGCCCCGTGCCGAGGGCATCCTCGCGGTCGCCGATGCCGACCCCGACTCAGCATTGGCCAACGGATTTGCCGGCCTGCTGCTGATGTTTATCGAGTCGCCCGAGGGCCCTGTGCTGGCCGAGAAGTACCGTCAGCGGGCGGCGGCGGTGAATTCCCGGCATCCCCGGGCGCTCGTGTATCTGCAAGTGCTGCAAGCCTGGATCAACGACGAGCTGGATGAAGTGCTGCGCCTCAGCGAGCATCTGCTGGATCTTTATCCGCGGGACCTGCTTGCGGCCAAGCTCAACCAGTACCTGGAATTCAACCGGGGCAACTGGCCGGCGCTGCTGCGGATCGGGTTGAAGGCCACCGCCGGCGCGCCGGATATCGCCCACAGTCACGGGCTACTGGCGTTTGCGTATGAGCAGTGTCATTTGCTGGAGGAAGCCGAGGCCAGTGCGCTTGAAGCGTTGCGGTTGCAGGCGTCCGAGCCATGGGCCCATCACGCATTGGCCCATGTGATGCTGACCCAGGGGCGTATCGAGGAAGGCATCGGGTTTCTGGAGGGCGTGAAGCAGCACTGGGACGGGCTTAACTCGTTCATGTACACCCATAACTGGTGGCATCTCGCGTTGTTTTATCTGGGGCGCGGGGAGGATCAGCGGGTGCTGGAGATTTATGACCGGCATGTGTGGGGGATCTTGCCGGAGTACTCCCAGGATCAGGTGGGCGCGGTGTCATTGCTGGCGCGGCTGGAGCTGGCCGGGATTGATGTGGGTGAGCGGTGGCAGGCGTTGGCGCCCTACCTGCAGCGTCGGGTTGGGGATGCGGTACAGCCATTTTTGAGTGTGCAGTATTTGTATGGATTGGCCCGGGCGGGCAAGCCTGAGGCGGATCAGTTGTTGGCGGCTTTGCGCAGGCACAGTGTGGAAGCGCGGCCGGTTTGGCGGGAAGTGACGTTGCCGTTGGCTGAGGGGTTGTTGGCGCATGCCCGGGGGGATGCCCGGCGGGCGTTGGAACAGCTGGGGATAGCGTTACCGCGGCTGAATGAGATTGGCGGGAGTCATGCGCAGCGGGATTTGTTTGCGCAGGTGGAGCTGGACGCACGGTTGCGGGTTGGGGATTGGCTTGGGGCGCAGCAGACGCTGGAATTGCGCCGGCGGTATGACGGGCTGGATGTGCCGACGAATCGAGCTTTGGTGGTGGTGTATGAGGCTTTGGGGTTGCCTGGGGAGGCGCTGCGGGCGCGGGCGCGGATTGGGGGGATATCCGTTATTTAGGTGATGGCTTGTATTGGTTCCGCTCTTGCCCCACCACTCGGCACCTC
>NZ_JACAOX010000047.1:0-19534 GCF_013386015.1 Pseudomonas sp. B6001 | reverse complement strand
CGTGCTGCCGGAGTGAGGGAACGCCGAGCCTAGGCGAGGCGCCGACAGGCGGGGCAGAGCGCTTTGGTTACTTTGCCGCTTTTTTTTGCAAAGTGACTCGCTGTAAGAGCGAAACCATAGGTGGCCGTTACCTAAATAACGGATATGTACCCACCTCAAACCAGCACAAAACGTCACACCCAATGATGAATCGGCCACCCAGCCTTCTCAGCATGCGCCCGCAGCACCGGGTCCGGATTCACCACCTGCGGGTTCTCCACCTTCAGCAACAGCGGCAAATCATTGCGCGAATCCGAGTAGAAGTACGCCCCATCAAGGTGCTCACCTTCCTGCTCCAGCCATTCCATCAGGCGAGTGATCTTGCCTTCGCGGTAAGTCAGTACACCTGTGGTCTTGCCGCTGTACACCCCATGGGCGACGTCCAGCTCAATCCCCAGCACTTCATCAATGCCGATACGCGCCGCAATCGGCTTGACCAAGTGCGTCCCCGACGCCGAGATCACCAAAATCCGGTCACCATTCTTGCGGTGCTGTGCAATGGTACGGGTGGCTTCGCTGTAGATCAGCGGCTCGATAACGTCTTCCACCCACGGCTCTACAAGGTGCTCGATCTCTTCCGGCGTGCGGCCAATCATCGGCTCCAGGCTGAAGTCCATGAAATCCTCCATGGCCAGCTCACCGCGGCTGTAGGCCGCCATCAGTTCGTCGTTCTTGCGCATGAACGACTCGCCATCCACCCAGCCCAGGCGGCCCATCTGCTCGCTCCACAGGGTGGCGCAGTCGCCGTGGATCAGGGTGTCGTCCAGATCAAAAATTACCAATGCCATCTGTCACGCTCTCTCAAATAAATCGTGCGTCAGGCTACTTCACACAACGCACTTGGGTCGATGGAAAGTGCCAATCTCTGACCATCCGGGTGCAGATCGTCAGCCGAGCGGTTAAGCACATCCACCACCAATTCCACGCCCCGGGCTTCGATGCGGTAGCGAATCACGTTGCCCAACAGGCTGTGGCTGCGCACCAACGCATCCAGCTCACCGCTGCGGCTGAGCTCAATGGCCTCCGGGCGAATGGCGATGCGCCCGGTGACCGGGCGCTGCAACAGTTTGCTGGCCTTGTCGGCGTCCAGCAGGTTGTAGTTGCCGATAAAGCCGGCGGCGAACACATCCACCGGCGCGGTGTAGAGGGTCTCGGCATCGCCGCTCTGTACGATCTTGCCCTGGTTCATCAGGAAGATCCGGTCGGACATGGTCAGGGCTTCTTCCTGGTCATGGGTCACGAAGATGGTGGTCAGGCCCAGCTCACGCTGGATCTGGCGAATCTGTTCGCGCAGGTGCTTGCGAATCCGTGCATCGAGGGCCGACAACGGCTCGTCGAGCAACAGCAGGCGCGGGCGCGTCACCAGCGAGCGGGCGAGGGCCACGCGCTGGCACTGGCCGCCGGACATCTGGTGCGGGTAGCGGCCGGCGAGTTCTTTCAGCTCCACCAGTTGCAACACTTCCTGCACGCGTTTGTGACTGTCGTCGGCATTGACCTTCTGCATGCGCAGGCCGAAGGCGACGTTCTGTTCCACGGTCATGTTGGGGAACAGCGCGTAGCTCTGGAACACCATGCCGATATGCCGTTTCTGTGGGCTCAGCGGGACGATGTCCTGGCCATCCAGCAGGATTTTCCCGCTGTCCACCGAGGTCAGGCCGGCGATGCAGCGCAGCAGGGTCGACTTGCCGCAGCCCGACGGGCCAAGCAGGGTGACGAATTCGCCCTTGGCGATTTCGCAGTTGATGTCACTGAATACCGGCGTGCCGGCGTAGCCTTTTTGCAGGTGTTGGACGCTGACGAAGCTCATTGGCTTTTGTCCTTGTTCAAGATGTTGGCGGCCCAGGTCAGCACCAGCACGAAGAAGAAATAGGAGATCACCAGGGCACTGGTGAAGTGGCCGCTGCTGTTACGCATATTGTTGAGGTACACCTGCAGGGTTTCGTAGCGGGTGCCCACCAGGATGTTGGCGAACACGAACTCGCCGAACAGGAACGAGAACGACAGCAGCAATGCCACCATCAAGCCCTTGCGCAGGTTCGGCAGCACCACCAGGAACGCCGCCTGGAAGGTGCTGGCACCGAGCAGTTGGGCGGCGTCCATCAGGTCCCGCAGGTTGATCGCTTGCAGGTTGTTGGTGATCGCCCGATACATGAACGGCAGCGCCACGGTGAAGTAGCAACCGATCAGGATCCATGGCGTACCCACCATCGCAAATGGCCCCGAGCCGTAGAGCTGCAACAGCCCCACCGACGACACCACCGGCGGCACCGCGAAGGGCAGCAGGATCAAAATGTTCATCAGCGCGTCGAGTTTCGGAAAGTGGTAATGCACCACAAACAGCAGCGGCAGGATCAGCACCACCGACAAGATCAGCGCGCCGACGCACACCAGCAGCGACTGGCCGAAGGCATTCAGGAAGCGTGGGTCACTCCACAGCTGGATATACCATTTGAAGGTAAAGCCGGATGGCAGGATGGTCGCCGACCAACTGCTGGCGATGGAGTAGACCAGGGTGCCGAGCAATGGCAGCACCAGGACAGCAAGCAACAGGTACACCACTACGCGATGGTAGAGGGCGGCCGAGCCAGGTTCAGCGCGAGACATGGTAGCTCCTCTTGAGCAGCAGTTGATGGACCACGGTCACCACGGTCATCAGCGCTACCAGCACCACGGCCAGGGCACTGGCCATGTTCGGGTCCAGGGAAATATCGCCGGAGACCATCGCCGCGATGCGGATCGGCAGCACGTTGAAGTTGCCGGTGGTCAGCGCATAGACCGTGGCGTAGGCGCCGAGGGCGTTGGCCAGCAGGATCACGAAGGTGCCCAGCAGCGCCGGGGTCAGCACCGGCAAGCCGATATGCCGCCAGTATTGCCAGCCATCCGCGCCGAGCAACGAAGCGGACTCGCGCCAGTCTTCGCGCAACGCGTCAAAGGCCGGGTAGAGCAGCAGCACGCCGAGGGGAATCTGGAAATAGGTATAAAGGATGATCAACCCGGTCTTGGAATACAGGTTGAAGTCCTGAATGATCCCGGCCTGCTTGAGCATGATGGTGATGCTGCCGTTGAACCCCAGCAGGATGATGAAGGCGAAGGCCAGGGGTACGCCGGAGAAGTTGCTGGTCATGTTGGCGAAGGCGGTCACGAAATTGCGCAGCCGGCCATCCACCCGACGCAGCGAGTAACTGCCCAGCACGGCAATGACGATCCCGAACACACTGGAGTAGAAACTGATCTCCAGGCTGTACTGGATTGCCTGCAGGTAGAATTTCGAATTGGCGATCTTGCTGAAGTTGGCCAGGCCCCAGCCAAACTCTTCCGATTGCAGGCTGCTGACCAGCACCCAGAACAGCGGAGCGATCTCGAACACGATAAAAAACAGCGCGAAGGGCACCAGGCACAAGGCGGCCAGCCATTTGCCGCGGATCACTGAATTCACTTCAACAGCTCCCGGCATACAGGTTTGTCGTGGGGTACACCCAACAGCTCGCAGACGGTGCCGCACAGCTCGGTTTGTTTGGGCGTGGCGTGGGTGTCGAGGCTGAAGGCATCACCCAGCACAAACAGCGGCACTTCCCGTTCTTCCGGCAGCAGGCCGTTGTGGGAGCGGTCGTTGTTCATGCCGTGGTCGGCCGTCACCAGTACCTGGTAACCGGCGTCGAGCCAGCCTTGCAGGTAGTCGGCGAGGATGATGTCGGCCGAGCGCGCGCTGTTGCGGTATTGCGGGGTGTCGAGGCCGTGCTTGTGGCCGGCATCGTCGATGTTCATCGGGTGCACCACCAGGAAATTCGGCGCGTGTTTGAGGCGCAGGCTTTCGGCGTCGGCAAACAGGTGCGAGTCCGGGTAATGGTCATTCCAGTAGAAATGCCCGTGCTGGATCGCCAGGGCCGTGTCGCTGGTATGCCGATCCCGGGCGGCGATAAAGGGCGAGCGGTTATACAACTCGCTGACCCAGTGATACGCCGCCGCCGCCGTGGATAAACCGGCGTCGGTGGCGTAATGGAAAATGCTGCGCTGGTTGGACAGGCGCGAAACGTTGTTGTGGACGATGCCGCTCTGGATCGGCGGGACGCCGGTGAGGATGCATTCGTACAGTGGCCGGGACAGGGCCGGCAGTTCACATTCCAGTTTGTACAATGCTGCGCGTCCTGCGCCGACATAGGCCTGCAAGTGCCCCATGGCGTGTCGGGCAACCTCGTAATTCAGGCCGTCGAGCACGACAAGGATGACGTTGTGCTTCATAGGGGCTGGGGCTCCGCAACAAATAGGCTTGACTCAATTTCCCCTGAGGGAACGCAGTTAAGTGTGGGAGTGGGCTTTTGTGGGAGCGGGCTTGCTCGCGAAGACGGTGGGTCAGTCACACATGTATTGACTGACACTGCGCTTTCGCGAGCAAGCCCGCTCCCACCCAAGCCCGCTCACACATTGGATCTCCAGCGGATCTCCAATGTGGGTTACAGCCTTATTGCATATTGATGATGACTTCTTCCTGCCACTTCTGCGGCAGTGCCTTGGAGGTCTTCTCCCAAGCGTCGGCGTCCTTGATCGGCGTGACTTTCTTGTACTGCTCGTTAGGCAGCAGCTTGGCCTGTACGTCGGCTGGCAAGGTCAGGTGCTCGGCACGGATCGGCCGCGCATTGCCACGCGCCAGGTTGGTCTGGCCGGCGTCGCTGAAGATGTATTCGCGGGTCAGCTTGGCGGCGTTCGGGTGCTTGGCGTATTTGTTGATGATGGTGGTGTAGCCGGAAATCACCGAGCCGTCCGATGGGATCAGCACCACGTAGTCATCCGGGTTGGCCATCTTGGCCTTGTAGCTCAGGCCGTTGAAGTCCCAGACCACGCCCACTTCCACTTCGCCTTTTTCCATGGTGGAGATGGTTGGGTTGGCCAGCGACAGGCGGCCTTGCTTGGCGATTTCGGCGAACATCAGCAGCGCCGGCTGAATGTTCTTCTCGTCGCCACCGTTGGCCAGTGCAGCGGCGAGTACGCCGTTGGCCGCCTGGGCGGCGGTGCTCACGTCGCCGATGGAAACCTTGTATTTGCCGGTCTTCAGGTCAGCCCAGCTTTTCGGAGCTTCGGAGCCGTGCAGGAGTTTTTTGTTGACGATAAAGGCGATGGTGCCGGTGTAGGCCAGGGCCCAGTTACCGTCTTTGTCTTTCGCCCAATCCGGGACTTGTGCCCAGGTGGTCGGTTTGTACGGTTGGGTAACGCCCTGTTTCACCGCGATCGGGCCGAAGGCTGCACCCACGTCGCCGATGTCGGCACTGGCGTTGTCTTTTTCTGCCGCGAACTTGGCGACTTCCTGGGCCGAGCTCATGTCGGTGTCGATGTGCTTGAGGCCATAGATCTTGGCCAGGTCGTCCCAGGTGCCTTTCCAGTTGGCCCAGTCATCGGGCATGCCGACGCTGTTGACGGCGCCTTCCGCTTTCGCGGCGGCTTCGAGCGTTTTCAAATCGGTATCAGCAGCCATGGCGGCGGTGCACATGGCAATGGTCGAGCCTAACAGTGATGCCAGGAAAAGCTGTTTCATCCGAAGCTCCTTTGGGCGTTTTCAACGCTGCGTTTTTATCGACGTTTGCGGTGGTGTTGGTCTAGGTCAGCAATACACGAGCCAATTTAGGCGTGGCGGATGACAGTTTCATGTCGATGTCGTTTTTTGTTGGCCTGGACGGGGGATCACCGGGTAAGCGTAGACCATGCCCAACCGCCCGGAAGCCTTGGACTTGGCCGATGTATTGCAGGTCTTGTGGCAGCACGTCGCGAGGCGCTGTCATCTGTCGGTCATGTGCAATGCCTAGGCTTGCACGCAACAGCAGAGGCGCGTTTAGCGGGCGTTTTGTGCACCTGAATAGTGCTGGTCTAGTCCAGATAGGTAACGTTGATGCGTGATGAGGCAACCAAGGCGGTGACAACCATTGGCCTGGCGCTGCAAGAGCAGATCGACCATGGCTTGTTGGCGCCTGCCAGTAAGCTGCCGGCCGAGCGCAAGCTCAGCGAGTTGTTTGGTACCACCCGGATTACGGTGCGGGAAGCCTTGTTACAACTTGAGGCACAAGGGCAGATTTATCGCGAGGAGCGGCGGGGGTGGTTTGTGTCGCCGCCCAGGCTTGCCTATAACCTGATGCAGCGCAGTCATTTTCACGCGATGGTGAGTGCCCAGGGTCGGGTGCCGTCGACCGAGGTGATTTCGGCGCGGTTGCAGCCGGCTTCGGCGGCGGTGTGTGCGTGGTTGCAGTTGCCGGCGTTGTCCAGCGTGATTCAGATTTGCCGGGGGCGCAGGATTGATGGGCGGTTGGTGTTGTATGTGGAGCACTATCTGAACCCGCAGTATTTTCCGGGGATTCTGGGGTGTGATTTGAATCAGTCGATTACGGAGTTGTATGCGCGGGTGTATGACTTGCACTACGGGCGGGTGCGGTTTGAGATTGTGCCGACGTCATTGCAGGTTGAGGCTGCGGCGGCGTTGAGGGTGTCGGTGGGGAGCCCGGGGTTGCGGATTGCTCGGGTTAATTATGATCAGCATGAGCGGTTGATTGATTGTGATCTGGAGTTTTGGCGGCATGATGCGATTCATGTGGGGGTGGATGTGGTTTGACGTTTTGCCTGTGTGTATCCGTTATTTAGGTCACGGCGGCTTTTGGTTCCGCTCTCACAGCGGCTCACTTTTGAACAGCTGGAATGCCGGCCCAGCCCCAAGTAAGCACAGGGCTTTACCCCGATGACCCGAGTGTTAGAGCAAAAGCAGAGCCGCTTTATGTGGGAGCGGGCTTGCTCGCGAAAAACCTGAGGGCGCCGCGTTGAGTCAGGATACCCACGTCATCGTTAACGACCTTCGCGAGCAAACCCGCTCCCACATTTGGATCGTGTCCGCCTTTGGGTTTGCTGTTGCTTCACCACACTTAAGCCCGAGCGAGGTGCAGAGTGGTGGGGCAAGAGCGGAACCCTAGGCGGCCGTTACCTGAATAACGGATATACCCTCAATCCCCCGCATTGGCATACAAATAATCCGTCGCCAACGAAGCCAGCGTCCGAACCCCAACCACCAACGCCGACTCATCCACAAAGAACCCCGGATTATGATTCGGCGCCGCCTTGCTCATGTCCTGATCCCTCGGCGTCACCCCCAGAAACACAAACAACCCTGGCGCTTCCTTGGCATAAAACGAGAAGTCCTCAGCCCCACCCACCAACGGGGCATTCACTACGTCGCCATTCGCCGCCCAACGCAAACTCGGCAGCATCTTTTCGGTCAGCGCCGGGTTGTTGATGGTCGGGTCGTACTTCTCAATGATCGTCACCTCAGCCTTCGCCCCACCACTCTCGGCAATCTTCTCTACGGTCTGCCGCACATCCGCATGCAGCTTCTGGCGAATGCCATAGTCGTAGGAGCGAATGGTCCCACTCATGTCCACCGACTCGGGAATGATGTTGTACCGCGTCCCTCCGTTGATGGTGCCAATACTCACCACCGCCGGAAACGAAGAAATGTCGGTACGCCGACTGACCACCGTCTGCAGCCCCACAATGGCCTGCGCCCCCACGGTAATCGGATCGATCCCATCCCACGGCCGCCCCGCATGGGTCTGCTTGCCCAGGATCTTGATCCGCAGGTCATCCGAGCTCGCCAGCGTCGGCCCCGGCCGATACGCAATCTGCCCCGCAGGCACCCCGGCCCACACATGCAGCCCAAAAACGGCATCCGGCTTGGGCGATTTCATCAGCCCTTCCTGCACCATCATCTTCGCGCCCCAAGTGTTTTTACCGTCGGGGATAAAGTCGCTCGGGCCTTCTTCAGCCGGCTGGAAATAAAACACCACGGTCCCAGGCAGGCGATCGCGCATACCTGTAAGGATTTTCGCTGTGCTCAGCAGGATGGCGGTGTGGGCGTCGTGGCCGCAGGCGTGCATCACGTCGACTTCTTTATCGAGGTACACACCCTTGGCCTTCGAGGCGAAGGGCAGGCCGGAGACTTCCTTGACCGGCAGCGCATCCATGTCGGCGCGCAAGGCCACGGTCGGGCCGGGCAGGGCGCCCTTGAGGATGGCGACAACGCCCGTGCGCGCCACGCCAGTCTTGACCTCCAGCCCCATCTCCCGCAGTTGCTTGGCCACCAGCTCCGCGGTGCGATGTTCGGTATTGCCCAGTTCAGGATGGGCGTGGATGTCGCGCCGGGTTTCCAGCAAGGCCGGTTCCAGTACTTTGGCCTGGGCGGCGATGGTTTCGCGGGCACTGTCCTGGCCGCTGTTGGCGGCGATGACCGCGCTGCTGGCGACACCGCACAGCAGGCCGAATACCCATTGGTGTGTAAGACCGGTCAAACGCATAAGGACTCTCCATGATTATTGTTGTTGATCCTGACGTCGTCCGGGCAGCGCTTATTCTTTCTCTTGCACGCCTCCCGCCGCTGTCACCACTTGCACGCTCAAGCGTGGGGTGGCCAGGTCCAGCCCGGCTTCATCGAGGTGACGCTTGAGCGACAGGTTGAACGCCCGCGAAACCTCCCACTGCTTGATCGGCGCGGTCTTGAAGCGGGCGCGAAGAATCGCACTGCCGGACTCGAAACTTTCTACACCCTGAATCTCCAGCGGCGACCAGATATTGCGCCGCTGCAACGGGTCGTTGCGCATCTTCTGCCCGACGTCGCGCATCAGCTTGATGGCGTCGTCGATTTCCATGTTGTAGGGAATCGCCACCCGGAAGATCGCGTAGCCGAACTCCCGGGAGTAGTTCTTGATGCTTTTGATTTCACTGAACGGGATCGTATGCACGATGCCGTCGATGTCCCGCAGGCGCACGGTACGGATGGTCAACCCTTCGACCGTCCCCAGGTGGCCGCCGACATCCACGTAGTCATCAATTGCCAGGGAGTCTTCGATAATGATGAACAGGCCGGTGATCAAATCCGCCACCAGCGACTGTGCACCAAAACCGATGGCCAGGCCGATCACACCGGCACCCGCCAGCAGCGGCGTGACGTTCATGCCCATGTTCGCCAGGGCGACGATGGCGGCAATGATGAAGATGGTCACGAACAGCACGTTGCGAATCAACGGCATCATCGTTTGCGCACGCGCGTTGGCCAGGCCTTTGCGCGAGCGGGTGAGGGCGTGGTGGATCGCGGTGTCGCTGAGGATCCAGATCAGCCAGGCAAACAGCAATGTGCCGGCAAGGCCGAACAGCTTGACGCTGATTTCATGCCCGTCGCCTTCGGTAAAACGGATCAGCGACAGGCCCCAGACCCGCAGGCCGAGTTCGATAAACACCAGCCACACCACCAGGTGGGCGAGGGTGTAGACGAAGCTTTTCAGGCGCTCGGAGTACAGCGCATGGCGCTTGTGCCCACGCTGCGGCTTGAGGGAATGGCGGCGCACCAGGCCGTTGATCACCATGCACAGCACCAGCAACACCGTGCACAACAACGACTGGCGCAGGGCGGTGCTGGTGTCGCCGGCGGAGACGAAGGTGGCGAACAGCGAGATGCCCACTAGCAGCAACGCCGGCAGGTACCAGAAGGTGCCGACGATTTCGATGGTGTCACTCAGGGCGCGGCGGGTCAGGCGGCGGGACAGCGGCTGGTTGCGGATCAGGTGCGCAATCGGCCGGCGGAATCGCAGGATGAACACACCGGTGGACAGCGCGGCCATGACATTGGCGATGGTCGCGGCGACATGGGACAGGTGCTGACCCAGGCTCTCGGCCAGGCGCGGGTCGCTGACGGCTTCGCCAAAGGCGGCAAAGCTGCCGATCAGCCATAACGGCCGGAAGGCCTGGTGGCGCAGGATGTACAACGCGCGGTGACGGTGCGGGCCGTCGAGTACGGAAAAGGCGACCACGCAGATCGCCGAGAAGCAGGTGCCCACCACCAGCGCATAGGCCAGCACCATTGCCAGGGATTTGCCGAGGGACGAGGGCAGTGCGTAACTCATGTAGACGGTGATCACCAACGCGATCAGCCACGGGCCGAGCTTGCGCAGGGCAAAGCGCAGCAGGTCCCAGGTCTTGGGGTGTTGCGGCAGTTCTTCGGTCAGGCCGAAACGCTCGCGCACCCGGTGGCTGAGCCAGATCAGGATCGCGGCCAGCAGGCTCCAGAGCATCAGGATCATGGCAAAGGCAAAGATGATCGGCAGCCATTCGCTGGCCGGCAGCATCAGTGCGGTGAGTTCATCCTTGGCCTGGTCAAACTCGTTGGACCAGCGATTGAGCGGGCTGTCGGCACCGGAGAATTGTTGCTCCAGGCTCGACAGCGTACCGCCGATCAGACCGAGTACACCCAGTTCGGCGGCGGGCTGGGCCTTTTGCGTGGTCTCACGAAGCTTTTTCAGGTCGCTCAGCAGCTTGGTGCGCTGCTGGTCGTTTTCCAGGGTCTTGATCACCTCGTCCAGGGACTGGCCCAACGGGACGTCGGCTTGCGGCTGGGTTTTAGTGTTGCTGCCCAGCAGCCCCGGCAGGCTCACGGCGTGGGCAGGCGCCATGGGCAGCAGGGTCAGCAGGCAGAAAAGCAGGCAACAGGGCAGGGCAAACAGACGGGCAAGCACGAGGCGGTCAACCTTAAAAACGACGAATTGACCGAGTGTACGAGGCCGTCATGTGCAATGCGAGTGAGATTGTCATTCGGCGAGTTTGGCGAGGATCTTGTAAACCACGGTGCCGAGGATCAGCAGCATGCCGATCCACATGCCGAACACACCGATGGGTTTGTCGCGGAAGTTGAAGCCGATGGCCAGGAGGATCATGCCGGTCAGGATGGGGATAAGCATGGAGTGGAAGGCGGACATGGTGATCATGGTGCGACGGCCTTGTCGGGTGGGAATAGGTATAAGTCTAGGTCGATTTCGCCAAGTGCGAGTTGATCCGTGTCAGAAACGCTACAAACCCCGGTTAATTTCTACATCCGATGGCTTTTTTTCGATTGGCCACGGTCAACATCCCTCAGGAACCTTAAACCCAGGAGCATTCATCCATGAGCACACCCAAGGCACTGTTGATTCTGCACGGCAAGCAAGCCCTCAACGAAGAGGTGCGGGCGGCAGTGCAGGGCAAGCGCGAGCAGGGCTGGGAGCTGGCCGTACGGGTGACGTGGGAGGGTGGCGATGCCCAGCGGTTTGTCGATCAGGCCCTTGCCGATGGCTACACGCGGCTGATCGCCGGCGGCGGTGACGGCACCCTGCGGGATGTGGCCGAGGCCATGGCCCGGGCCAAGACCGAGGCCAGCCTGGTGCTGATGCCCCTCGGTACCGCCAACGATTTTGCCCGCGCCGCCGGTGTGCCGCTGGAGCCCGAGCAGGCCCTGGACCTGCTGGATGTACCGGCCCGTGCCATCGACCTGGGCGAAGTAGGCGGGCAGATCTTCCTGAATATGGCCACCGGTGGTTTTGGCAGCCAGGTCACTGCCAACACCTCCGAAGACTTGAAGAAAGTCCTCGGTGGCGCGGCGTATCTGTTTACCGGCCTGTCACGCTTCAGCGAGTTGCGCGCGGCCTACGGTGAATTGCAGGGCCCTGACTTTCACTGGCGCGGCGAGCTGCTGGCCCTGGGCATCGGCAACGGGCGCCAGGCCGGTGGTGGCCACGTGCTGTGCCCCGGCGCCCTGGCCGATGATGGTTTGTTGGATATCAGCATCTTGCCGGCGCCGCAGGAAGTGGTCGGCACCCTGCGCAACCTGATGACGGACGGCTGGGGCCTGGACAATATGTTTGTGCGGGCGCGCTTGCCGTGGGTCGAAATCAAGGTCGCCGAAGGGCTGGCGATCAACCTCGACGGCGAACCACTCCAGGGTGACGACTTGCACTTCTCGGCCTTGCCCCAGGCACTGCGGGTGCATCTGCCGGAGGACTCACCGTTGCTGACTAATCGTCAAGGCTGATGATCTGTTCGCGCACTGCGAACAGCACCAGGCCCGCCACGTCGAAAATCTGCAGGCGCTTCATGATCTGCGAGCGGTGGGCTTCCACGGTCTTGATGCTCAGACCCAGGCCATTGGCGATTTCACGGGTGGACTTGCCGCGCACGATCAAGCGCAGGATTTCCAACTGGCGTGCCGTCAGGTTGTGGCTGTGGGGCGGCGGGTTGACCTGGGCCTGATTGCGGATCAGCGCCTGGTTGATCACCGTATGGGCGATTGCCGGGCTGAGGTAGCGTTCGTTGTTGCGCAACGCCAGCAGCGCGTGCTCCAGCTCATTGGCCGTGGTGTCCTTGAGCAGGTAGCCATGGGCGCCGGACTCCAGCGCGCACATGATCAGCTCCGGGTCGGTGTGCATCGACAGGATCAGCACCTTGCTCTTCGGGTAGGCGCGCTTGAGGTCTTTCAATGCATCGAGCCCGCCGGTGTGCTTCATCGACAGGTCAAGCAGCACGATGTCGGGTTGCAGCGCGTCAAACCGCTCCAGCAACTGCGCGCCGTCGCTCGCTTCACCGATCACCGCGTAGCCGGGAATATCCATGACCAGCGCACGCACGCCGGCCCTGATCAGGGAGTGGTCATCCACCAGGAGTAAGTTGCACGTCACTCTAGAACCTTATGGGGGTTGGCCCGTTCGAGGGCGCGGGGCGCCCAGGGGAAAAGCGCTTCGATCCTCGTCCCGGAGCCTGGCTGGCTATTGACCGACAATGTGCCTCCCAGTTGATCAATCCGCTCGGACATCCCGGCCATGCCCCGCTGGCCTTCCTGGGCGGGGTTGATGGCGGGCGAAAAGCCCTGGCCGTCATCGCTGATAAACAGTGACAGGCCTTCGGGCAGGCGTTGCAGGCGTACCAGCAGGTTACGTGCCTGGGCATGGCGCAGCATGTTGGTGACGGCTTCCTGGGTAATGCGAAAGGCGGCAACAGCCATCTCTTCCGGGATGCCGGTCAGCCGTTGATGGCATTCCAGGCTCCAGCTTACCCGGGTGTTTTCCAGGGTCTTGAGCAGATGCGCCCGCAGGCTCGCCTCAAGGCCCAGGCTCGCCAGTTGCCGGGGGTTGAGGATGGCCGACACGTCCTGCACCTTGGCCAGGGTTTCGTTGAGGGTGTTGCACAGCACCGCACAGTGGCCCTGCAGGTTTTCCGGAAGACGGCGCTTGAGCCATTCACTTTGCAGCTTGGCGGCGGTCAACAGTTGGCCGATATCGTCGTGCAGTTCGCGGCTGAGGCGATGACGTTCGTTTTCCTGGACCTGCAACAGGCGGTCGGCCAACTCCTGGGGCTGGAACTTGATGGACTTGCGTGAGCGCCACTGTTGCAAGCCCACCACCAACAGGGTGGCCAGGTTCACTGACAACAGCGCCAGGGGAAGATCGGCCGAGTGTGCATAAGCCCACAGGCTGAGCAGGCACGCGCACAGGCATAGCGCGAGGGTTATCCAGCGTGCATTGCTTCGGGACACGGACCTTGCGATGAGTGACTTCAGGCTGGCGTACATAGGAGGCGCATTTCACGTTTATATGCATCATGAAGTTGAGTCACTTCGAGCGGGGCATGGTACCACCACTATTACCGTTGGTCGCCTGGCGCCGAGCGGGATGAGGCGTATTAATCACGGCAGCGTCCCGGAAGGTAGTCCCGGAGTTCAACGAGTGGGGAAGTTGTATCATTGAAGTTGTTTTGTATCAGTATTGTCGTTAGTGGCTTATTGATATTTTTCTGCTAACGACGTCGTGATGCATAAATAGTTGTGGTGTCGTTTTTAGATAATCAGGCAATTGAATGCGACATTTTTGTCGCTTAAATGCGAAGAAGCCTCAAATAGCGTAAGGCCTGTGTTGTTGCTTATAGCCGAAATCGCTTTGGGGGATGTGTTGGACAACGGTGGCGATCAACACGGTTTGTTCCGTTTCATCCAGGCCGAGCTTGCCGGTTTTTGTATCGATCAACTCCAGTTGCCAGGCCAGCAGGGTGAGGCAGTTGTGCAGTGCATCAAGTGCTTCGTCATGCAGTTGCAGGGGGCTGGCGGCGTTGCTGATCAGGTACTGGATATGCCGTGAGAACTCGCTGATCGCCCTCAGGGCCAGGGCTTCGGATTTTTCCGCGAGCTTGATCAGGTTGGTTTTCATGCAGTCGATCGCGTCACTGTCGTTGCGGATCAAATGCAGGTGGCTCAAGCATTCTTCAGACTTGGCCAGCAACATTTCCGCTTCGAGGAGGAACTCGGGAAGTGCAAGTTGCCACTCTTTGCCGTCGTTCATCACACAAGTCTCCAGAACATACGATCGGATGATGAGATGTTGCACCGGTTGAATGGCGTAAAACTACCGCTGAAATATGACGAATATCTGTAGGCCCGTTCCGGCTTTTCAGTAGGAAATTTATTTGAATGACGACCGTCGTGCGAGTACCCCACAATTTCCAGGGGCATTCGCACAACTTCTTTGGGTGCCAGTACATAAGCCACTGGATGATCCGTTGGCCGTGGGCTTGCGATAGCAAACAAAAGCCTGACTCCATTCATGCAATGAGAATGGCGTCACATTAATGGCTATTAGATATCGCGAATATCAGGTTGGTCCTGATTGTGGATAGGGGAATCCCTTACATAGCGGAACCTCGCGCAGACTTTGCGGTCACGCGGCGGTGGTGATGGGCCTTGCGTTGAAGCGGGTTCAGTAAAGCATGATGTCAGTGTGACATCAATGGATTTGCATGGCATTTTAGTGGGGGGTCAAGGTCCGGCGTTTGCCGCCGATAACCTGCTTCAGTGACCAGCACTATCCATCCGCTAAACCCCAGGAGTCTTTAATGGCCGGCATTCTCGACACGGTAGATCAACGCACACAATTGGTGGGTGAGAATCGCCTGGAGATCCTCATGTTTCGCCTGGCCGGGCGGCAGCTGTTCGCGATCAACGTGTTCAAGGTGCAGGAAGTGCTGCAACTGCCCAAGTTGACCCTGATGCCCCAGCGCCACCCGTTTGTCTGCGGCGTGGTCAACCTGCGTGGGCAGACGTTGCCGGTGATCGACCTGTCCCAGGCGATTGGCATGCGTCCGCTGATTCCGGGCCCCAACAGCACCATTATCGTCACCGAGTACAACCGCTCGGTGCAGGCGTTCCTGGTGGGCGGCGTCGACCGCATCGTCAACATGAACTGGGAGGCGATCCTGCCGCCGCCGGCAAGTGCCGGGCGCCAGCATTACCTGACGGCCATCAGCAAGGTCGATGACCAGTTGGTGGAAATCATCGACGTGGAAAAAGTCCTCGCCGAAATCGTGCCCTACAACGCCAAGGTTTCCCGCGAGAAACTTGAAGACCCGGTGCTGGAACGCGCCCGCGGCCGCGAAGTGCTGCTGGTGGATGACTCCAACGTCGCCCTCTCGCAACTGCGTGACACCCTCGGACAGTTGGGGGTGAAGATGCACATTGCCAGCGACGGCCTCAAGGCACTGAACATGCTCAAGGCCTGGGCCGACAGTGGCCAGGTGATGACCGACAAGCTGTTGATGATCTTCACCGACGCCGAAATGCCCGAGATGGACGGCTACCGCCTGACCACCGAGATTCGCAACGACCCGCGCCTGCGCAGCCTGTACGTGGTGCTGCATACGTCGTTGTCCGGCAGCTTCAACGACTCGATGGTGAAGAAGGTCGGTTGCGACAACTTCCTCTCCAAGTTCCAGCCCGACAAGTTGGTGGACGTGGTACGTCAGCGCCTGATGCTGGACGAAGTCCCGGCTTGAGCTTAGGGTGACGGCTTTGTCCCTCAGGAATGCAGGCCCATGCTTCGTCTCAGCGCGTTGTACCGATACCCCTTGAAGTCCGGCAAGGGTGAATCCTTGCAGCAGATCGGCCTGGACACACTCGGGCTCGACGGGGATCGACGCTGGATGTTGGTGGACGAGGCCAGCGGGCGTTTCCTGACCCAGCGCGCCGTGGCCAGGATGAGCCAGCTTTCGGCACTGTGGAACAGCGCCGGTGGCCTGACCTTGAGCGCCGAGGGCCAACCTGCGCTTGACGTGCCACTACCCGGCAGCGATGCCGAGTTGCGCGGCGTGACCATCTGGCGTGACACCTTGCGCGTGCCGGATGCCGGTGACGAGGCAGGCGCCTGGCTCAGCGAATTCATCGGCAAACCCACGCGGCTGGTGCAAGTGCCGCTGTCCCGTGCGCGCACGACCGAGGCCGGCTACGGCAAGGATGATGACAAGGTCGCGTTTGCCGATGGCTTTCCGTTGCTGCTGATCGGCCAGGCGTCCCTGGATGACCTGTCCCAGCGTATCGGTCGGCCCATGGAGATGCTGCGTTTTCGCCCCAACCTGGTGATCGAGGGCAGCGAAGCCTTGGCCGAAGACGGCTGGAAGCGGATACGGATCGGTGATGTGGAGTTTCGCGTGGTCAAGTCCTGCTCACGCTGCATCCTCACCACCATCGACCCGGCGAGTGGCGAGCGCAGTGCCGACCGCGAACCGCTGGCCACGCTCAAGACCTACCGCGAGCAAGAGGGCGATGTGATGTTCGGGCAGAACCTGGTCAACGATGGGGTGGGCCGCCTGGAAGTCGGCATGCCGGTGACGATCCTGGAGTAAGCAGCCCTGAAATGAAAAATGCCCGTCTCTCGCGAGACGGGCATTTTTTTCGGCTATCGAACGTTTAGCCGCGGTATTCGCACAGGTAGGCGGTGTCGACCGCCACCTTCAGCTGGAACTTGCTGTTGGCTGGCACGTTGAACTGGCTGCCGGCGGCGAAGGTTTCCCAGTCGCTGCTGTCTGGCAGCTTGACGGTCAGTGCGCCCGATACCACGTGCATGATTTCACGCTGGGCAGTGCCGAACTCGTATTCACCCGGGGCCATGACGCCGATGGTCGCCGGACCTTCTGCAGTGCCGAAAGCGATCGACTTGACGGTGCCGTCGAAGTACTCGTTGACTTTAAACATGGGCGAATCCTCGGAAAAGGGTCAAGAAAGGTCGGCCAGTATGCCTTCTACACGGGCAAAATCAACGGCAGCAGCCGTGCGGTATTGCGTGCATCTTCCAGCGCCCGATGCTGTTGGCCGTGGAACTGCATGCCGGCCAGTTGCAGCGCGCCGTTGAGCCCCAGCGGCTTGTCCAGGCGCCGGGCCTTGGCGAAGCGTTGCTTGAGGTTCACGTGGGGCGTCTGGCCCAGCACGCTGCTCAAGCCATGGCGCTGCCACTCCAGTTCCAGTTGCTGGCGGTCGTAGTCACCCCAGCTCGCCCAGCCTTCCAGGCGTGCCTGGTGCTGGCCAAGCCAGCGTTCGAACAGCGGCCACACCTCGATCAACGGCGCGGCAGCGTCGATATTCGCCTGGGTGATGTGGGTCAACTGGCGGCAGAACGGCGTCAGCAGCGGCCTGCGCAATGGCCGCACGAAACGCTGGAAATGGTCCAGTTCACGGCCCTGGCGGTTGACCAGGCTCACACCGATTTCGATGATTTCCATCTCGGTCACGGGCCAGCCGCCTTCATCCGTTGTGGCTTCAAGATCAATAATCAGCCAATGAGGCATCGCAGGTTCCCGTACTCTTCCCGTCCTGATGGGGATAGAGCGTAGCCAAGCCTGCTAGTTCCGCCCAGGGCTTACTCGATCTCCAGCAAAATCTGACGGTTCCTGACCTGATCGCCTGCAACCGCCTGGATTCGCTTGACCACGCCACTCATGCCGGCCTTGAGTGGGTGCTCCATTTTCATCGCTTCCAGCACCAGCAACAGCTGGCCCTTGCTGACCGAATCGCCTTCGCTGACCCGTACTTCGACAATTGCCCCATCCATCGGCGCCTTGACCGTGCCGTTGCTGGCCTCGGCCTGGCGGGTGGCGACGGTTTGGGTTCGATCATTGATGCACACGCCGGGCAACCAGAGCCGGGTGCCTTGCAGGTGGTAGGCAATGCGACGGCGAATGCCGTTGAGAACGGCGGTGGCCCAGCGTCCGTCGGTGGAGAGGTCGCGTATTTCGATGGCGTGCTGATCAATCTCGACTTGCAGGCAATTGTCCGCCAGCACACTGAGGCTGATGGTCCGGGGCTCGTCGTGTTCGGCCAATTGCCAGGTCCAGGGTACGCTGGCGTTGTTGCGCCAGCCGGATAATGGCTGGGTGTGAGCGCTGGCGCTGTGTTGGTAAAACAGCGCGGCGGCCAGGGCCAGCTCTTCGTTGGTCGCGTGGGTACGCGGGATGTCGCTGAAGTGTTCGGCAATAAAGCCGGTGCTGAAATCGCCGGCGATGAAGTGTGGATGCTTGAGCAGGCTGGCCAGCAGGCGCTGGTTGGTGGGCACGCCGAGCAGCACGCAGTCTTCCACGGCCCTGACCAGCTTGCGCCGGGCCTCTTCGCGGGTGGCGCCGTGGGCGATGATCTTGCCCAGCATCGAGTCGTAGAACGGGGTGATGCGCTGGCCTTCCAGCACGCCATGATCGATGCGCACACCTGGTGCCGGTTCCCAGCGCAGTACGTCGCCGGTTTGCGGGAGGAAGCCCTGGGCCGGGTCTTCGGCGTACAGGCGCACTTCCATGGCGTGACCGGTGAGGGTCACTTGTTCCTGACTCAGGGGCAAAGGTTGGCCGGCGGCGATGTGCAGTTGCCAGGCGACGAGGTCGAGGCCGGTGATCAGTTCGGTGACCGGGTGTTCGACCTGCAGGCGGGTGTTCATTTCCAGGAAGTAGAAATTGCCGTCGCGGTCGAGCAGGAACTCCACCGTGCCGGCGCCGACGTAATTGACGGCGCGCGCGGCCTTGAGGGCGGCTTCGCCCATGGCTTGGCGCAGCTCGGGGGTCATGACGGGGCAGGGGGCTTCTTCGATGACTTTTTGATGGCGGCGCTGGACCGAGCAGTCGCGTTCGCCGAGGTAGATCAGGTTGCCGTGGGTGTCGCCGAACAGTTGGATTTCGACGTGGCGGGGGGCGATCAGGGCTTGTTCGAGGATGAGTTCGGCGCTGCCGAAGGCGTTTTGTGCTTCGGAGCGGGCGGTGCGCAGGTGTTCCAGCAGGGCGTCGGGGTTGTGTACCAGGCGCATGCCGCGGCCGCCGCCGCCGGCGCTGGCCTTGATCATCAGTGGGTAGCCGATGTGGGTGGCTTGTTGTTGCAGGGTTGGGTCGTCCTGGTCGGGGCCTTGGTAGCCCTTGATGCAGGGGACGCCGGCGTTGAGCATGGCGATTTTTGAGAGGCGTTTGCTGCCCATCAGGTCGATGGCTTCGGGGCTGGGGCCGATGAAGGTGAGGCCGGCGTTTGCGCAGGCTCGGGCGAAGTCGGGGTTTTCGGAGAGGAAGCCGTAGCCGGGGTGGATGGCGTCGGCGCCGGTACGGTGGGCTGCGTTGAGGATGGCTTCGATGTTCAGGTAGGACTGGGTGACGGGGGCGGGGCCGATGTTGATGGCTTCGTCGGCCATCTGGACGTGCAGGGCGTCGGTGTCGGCTTCGCTATAGATCGCTACGGTGCGGTAGCCCAGGGATTGGGCGGTGCGCTGGATGCGGCAGGCGATTTCGCCACGGTTGGCTATGAGGATTTTGTTGAACATCGGCATGGTGGTGTCCCTTGGCTTGTCGGGTACATATCCGTTTCTTCGGTAACGGCTGCTTATGGTTC
>NZ_JACAOX010000046.1:0-49348 GCF_013386015.1 Pseudomonas sp. B6001 | reverse complement strand
AGCAATGCCGGAGTGAGGGAACACCGAGCCTAGGCGAGGTGCCGACAGGCGGGGCAGAGCCCTTTGCTTACTTTGGGGCTTTTCCAAAGTGAGCCGCTGTAAGAGCGGAACCATAAGCCGCCGTTACCGAAGAAACGGATATGTACTCAATCACCAATAAACCGCACCCCCGCCCTAACCCGCTCATCCACGATCAATTCGAAAATATCCGGCCGGGCATAATGCCCAACCACATCATAGTCATACCGCGCCCGCACCAAATCATCCGTATCAATCCGCGCCACCAGCAACCCCGCGCCACCGAGCAATGGCCCGGCAAGAACGTCCCCCATGGGCCCGACAATCACACTGCCCCCCGCGATCAGAGGCCGATCCACCGGCCAGTTCGCCACCTCCACGCCCAACGCCTGGGGTGACGCCTGCACCTGACACGCACTCACCACAAAACACCGCCCCTCATGGGCAATATGCCGCATGCTCACCTGCCACATTTCCCGCTCATCCACCGTCGGCGCGCACCACACTTCCACACCCTTGGCGTACATCGCGGTGCGCAACAACGGCATCATGTTCTCCCAGCACACGGCGCCACCGATGCGCCCTACCGCGGCATCAATCACCGGCAACGTCGAACCATCACCCTTGCCCCAGATCAGCCGCTCAGTGCCGGTAGGCATCAATTTGCGATGCCTGGCCACCAACCCGCCCACCGGCTCGAAATACAGCACCGTGCAATACAACGTGCTGCCACTGCGCTCAATCACACCCAACACCAGGCTCGCCCCGGTACGCGCCGACAAGCCGGCCAACGCTTCGGTCTCCACGCCCGGCACATCAATCGCATTGGCAAAATATCGCGCAAAGGCCTCGCGCCCTTCAGGCAGGCGATACCCCAGCTGGGTGCCGAAGCCCTCACCCTTGGGATAACCCCCGAGCAACGCTTCCGGCATCACCACCAGTTGCGCACAGCTGCGCAGGATTTCGTCCTCGTAGGACAGGATCTGTTCCAGGGTCTCAGCCTTGCCACCCGGCAAGGAACCGATTTGCAGCGCAGCCACGGTAGAAACAGGCATCACGATCACTCCGTATCAATGGGGGTTGCCCATTCTCCGGCCAGCGGCAATCATGAATAAAGCCCACTTCGCTGCTAACTGATATGAGCCATATGAATATCGCCAACGTCGATCTCAACCTGCTGAAAACCTTCGAGGCCCTGCACGACGAAACCAGTGCCAGCCGTGCCGCCCTGCGCCTTGGCGTCACGCAGTCGGCGATCAGTGCAGCCCTGCGCCGCTTGCGCGATGTGTACGGCGATCAGTTGTTCGTGCGTACCGGCCGGGGCCTGGCGCCCACCTTGCGGGCCAATCAGTTGAAGCCGGTGATCAGCGAAGCCCTGGATCGCTGCCGCCAGAGCCTGGCGATGGTGGATCCCCAGGGCAATCACTATCAGGGCCGTTCGGTGGTGGTGGGGTTATCGGATGATTTCGAAATCGCCTACGGCCGGCGGCTGATTGAAGAGATTGCCCGGCGTGCGCCAAAGCTACGGTTGATGTTCCGCCAGACCCACAGCCAGATCGTTGCCGACGCCCTGCTCGACCGCAGCCTGGACCTGGCAATCACCGCCGGCGGGTTTGCCGAGCGCCGGTTGAGCCGGCAGGTATTGGGGGAAGGCCATTACGCGTGCCTGGTGGACCCCGACAGCCTGGCGCCGGGACAACAGGCCATCGACCTCGACGAGTTCGTCAGGCGCGAGCATGTGCTGGTGTCATCCGGCGGGTTTATCGGGATCACCGACGAGGGCCTGGCCGCGCAGGGGCTGAGCCGCCACGTAGGTGCCTCGACCACGCACTTCGCGGCGCTGCCGTTCCTGCTCAAGGGCAGCCAGGCGGTGGCGACCATCCCCGGCCATGCGGCCCAGGCCATCGCGCAGATGACCGGACTGAGGGAGCTGCCTTGCCCGCTGGCGCTGCCGCGTTACCCGGTGGAGCTGGGCTGGCGCACCCAGGCGCAACTGGATCCGTTGCTGCTCAAGGTGCGCGAGGCAATCGAGGCTTGTTTTACTTCGCCGCCATCAGGCGATTGACTTCACTGCGCACCATGTTCGAGAACTCCGGTGGTGACATGCCGTCCAGTTCTGCACGCACCCATTCGGCCCATTTGCCCTTGCGCTTGGCGCGTTCGCCAAACAGGCGGGCGGCCTCGCCCTTGGCCTTGCCCAGGTTGCTTTGCCAGAGGTCGTAGAGACGGGACTTTTCATCTTCCAGCGCGGCGCGCTCGGCGAGGGGCTTGTTGGCCAGATTGAAGCTCATGTTGAATTACCTGCTGCACAAATAGGTGACATCTTACACTGTAGGTTGAAATTTCCTGGCCTGGATTTCTCCTAAGCTGACCACAGGAAAAAAACTGCAACTTTTGCCCGCTTCAAACACTCCATTCTTCATCAAGCGCATTCATTGCCACATTCACCCGCAAGGAGTTAACCCAATGGCTCGCAAATCTGCCGCCCAAGCCGTCGAAGACCAAATCAAGGACCAAGCCTTCAGTGAGCTGACCGCACTGATCGAAGAATCGGACAAGCTGCTCAAAAGCAGCGCGTCACTGGTGGGGGAAGAAGGTGAAACCCTGCGTGAACAGGTCGCCATCAAGCTCAAGCAGGCGCTGGACTCGGTGTCCAACGTGCGCGAGCGCAGCAAGCCGGTGGTGGATGCCACCGAAACCTATATCGGTGGCCACCCATGGCAGACCGTGGCGATTTCCGCCGGGTTTGGCCTGGTAGTCGGCCTGTTGCTGGGCCGCCGCAACTGATCTGATGCAACGGCTGCGCCCTCCCCGGGCGCAGCTCGCTTCACGCCTGTGCCAACACCCGCAACCGACCCAATTCCTGCGTTTCGATCTCGATCCCGCCTGCCTGCGACTTCGCCCGTGTGCGATGGCGCCGATCCCCCGGCAAACGCCGCAACCCTGCCGCATGCATCTGTCGCACCAATTCCTGGCTGCGCTCGGCGAAGCTCTGCCCGGCGGTCTTGCTAGGGTCGATCACGATCAGCAGTTGGCCGGTCCATGGGGTGCGAGCGCCGGGGTGATCGGACCAGTTGAACTCAAACGAGAAGTTACCGCCCGTGAGGGCCGCGGCCAGCAGCTCGACCATCATCGACAGGGCCGACCCCTTGTGCCCGCCAAACGGCAGCAGCGCGCCGCCTTCGAGGATCGCCTTGGGGTCCTGGGTCGGCTGGCCGAGGCTGTCCACGCCCATGCCCGGCGGCAGGCGCTCGCCCTTGCGCGCGGCAATCTGCACGTCGCCATGGGCGATAGCGCTGGTGGCCAGGTCAAACACGATCGGCAGGCCATCGGCGCGGGGCGCGGCGAAGGCAATGGGGTTGGTGCCGAACAGCGGGCGGTCGGCGCCGTGGGGCACCACGCAGGTCATGCTGTTGACCACGCTCAAGGCCACCAGGCCTTCTTCGGCGAAGGGCTCGACATCCGGCCAAAGCGCCGCGAAGTGGTGGGAGTTATGGATCGCCAGCAAGGCAATCCCGGCACTGCGGGCCTTTTCCACCAACAACGGGCGGGCGGCTTGCAGTGCGGGCTGGGCGAAGCCGTTGCCGGCATCCACCCGCACAAATCCGCTGGCCACATCCTCGACCACCGGCACCGCCTTGCCGTTGACCCAGCCACTGGCCAGGGTCGAGACGTAACCGGGGATACGGAATACACCGTGGCTGTGGGCACCGTCGCGCTCGGCGCTGGCGCAGTTCTCGGCCAGCACCTGGGCCACATCGGCCGACGTACCGTGGCGGACAAAAACCTGGCGCAGCAGGTCGGTCAATTGCGCATAACTGAGTCGCTCTGATGAAGACTCGACATCCAAAGGCGATGCAGACATCTGAAGCTCCCGTTTAATTATTGGAATGG
This sequence comes from Pseudomonas sp. B6001, assembly GCF_013386015.1. NCBI lineage: Bacteria > Pseudomonadati > Pseudomonadota > Gammaproteobacteria > Pseudomonadales > Pseudomonadaceae > Pseudomonas > Pseudomonas sp. B6001. The sequence goes on along the minus strand of NZ_JACAOX010000046.1, from coordinate 45,436 downwards.
GCGACAGCGTACAAGAATCGGTCCGTCGATTAGACAGGGTTTGCCCCATGGCTGTCGACAGGGAGCGCCAGACATATCTAGCCCCTCGTGGCGCCAGGCCTGGATAGGTTGCAGGCACGCAACTCTTCAAGGATCAGGATGATGAGCCACACCCCTCTCCCGTATTTTTTCCCCGAAGCCATGCGCGTGGGCTGGAGGGCGCTGGACCGTGAGCGCCAGCTGAACATCGACAGCAGGGACATCGAGTTTCTCGGCAAGGTGTTTTTTGCCAGCGATGCAGGCCGTCGCCAACAGTCGCCGCCAATGATCGCGCAGCGCATCTGGTTGAATAAAAGCACTGCCAATGCCGTCGAACTGGCCGGCAGCTTCATGATGAGTTCAACCAGCGCCTACCCACATGCCTGGCTCTACACCCCGTACGGCGGCCTGGAAAAATTCGACAGCCCCGCCCACTTGCTGACAGCACTGACCGAGCGCTTGAAAACCCCGGACAGCGCCACGCAACTGCTGTACTTCCTGCCCTTGCAGCAACAACCATCGCCGCTACTCGACAACCGACTGGTGCTGACACCGGAGGCCATGCTCGGCGACGTATTGGGTGAACAGGAAAAAACCCTCAGGCGCTATCAGGAGAATAATCGCCAGGCGCTGCTGGCGGCGTTGAAACAGTTGCCCGCCCTCGGCGCCCTGCTTTCAAAACTGCTCGAAAGCGTCTGCCGCCCACTGTTCCCCGGGCTCAGCCCCGGCGAAGCCCACGTGAGTTTTTTCGCCAAAGAGCCCGTTGGGCACACGGTGCCTCGCTGGCTCGACTCGCTGCAACTCAATGACGCGGTGCTGTTGTACTACCGTGAACAAGCCTGGCCCGCCGGGCAAACCCGGGAGTTTTTCCACCCCAAGCGGCCTGCCGACGCCAAGGCCCGCGACACGCAGCGTTGGGAAACCGCGATCAAACAAGCAGCCGGCCAACTGATCCCGTTCCTGCACAGTGCACTGGAGACGTTCTGGAACAGCGAGATCGCACCGGGCGTGTCGCGTCGGGCCTGGTTCGCCCGGGCCATGGCCGCCAATGCGCAACTGGATCTGCTGTTCAAGCGCCAGCAATCCATCATCAGTCCGGAGCAAAGCCGGGCATTGGCAGCGCTGTACTCTTCCCGGGGTAACGAGGCCCCCCCGAACAGCCAGACGCTGCGCGTCGAGAACGTACAGATCTGGGAGCAGCCAAGCAACACCGTCGAGCTGGCCAGCACCTTGATGATCGGCAATTCGCAGACCTTTCTCTACACCCCCGAGAAGGGCCTGCAGGTGCTCGGGACCTACGACGATCTGATGGGCACCCTCAAGGCCATGGTCAAGGCACCAGGCTATGAAGACGACCTCTACAACCTGATGTCCCTGGAGGAGCGGGCGCTGTTTGTGGGGTTCAAGACGCCGCAGTTTTCCGGCATTCCTATCGCCGGCAATCTGTTTGAGCAGGTGCTCGAAACCATCATCGGCAAGCAGCAACAGAACCTACGCTACGCACTCGACCTGTACCGACGCACCCGCGCCGGCATTGACCCCGCGGCCTTGCTCGACTACGCGGTGGATGTGCGGTACATGATCGACAGCCACCTCCCGGGCCTGGATACCGCGGGACGCTGGACGCCTCATTCGGTACTGGCCGACCCGACTCGCCCGGTGTCGGTGGCCGCCGAACGTGCCGCCCTGCTGCAAAAGCAGATGACCGATATCCAGGACACGCTGGCAACCCAGGTGCGAGCGCAACCCACATTGGCCAACACCGTCAATCAGGCGCTCACCGCCGAGTTCAACCGCCGCGGCTTGGCTGGCCACGATCCCGGCAAGATCTACGTCAATCGCTACGCCGCCAGCACAACCGCGACACCCGCCACTGCGCCCCTGGAAAGCCAGAGCCTGCGCAGTTACTTTCTTGCGCGCCTGATACACAAGCGCGGGCCGATTCCGCAAACGCCGCACTATGGCCTTTACGCCAGCCAGGGCGATGGGTCTGTTACACCGCTGGGCGGCCTGGACATAGCGCAAGCCAACGCGGCGCTCGATGCCGCACTGGTCAAGTTTCATCACTCCAACATTGCCGATATTCCCCGCGAATACCTGGAACAGCTCAGGGCGCCGATGGCCCATGCCATGGCGGTGGCGATCCAGGGCGAAGCCAGGCTCAGGCGCCTCAACAACAGCCTGGACGCGCGTGATGAGGCGATCGTGCAGACGGTGTTTGATCTTCAACACCCTGATCGCCGCCGGCGCCAGGGCCTGGGTGGATTCATCCCGGATGCCTATGCGTTGACCGTCGAACCCGAGGGCCTGACGCAACGGGTGCCCCTGGCGCATTGCTTGATGCTCACCGAACGCGGTGGCCTGGCCCCGTCCCACTCAGGCCGGGCCGTGCTGTGGACGCCGGCGCGCGGCCTGGAGAGTTTCGCCAATGTCAGCCAGTTGCAGACAGAACTGCAACGACGACTGGCCGCCCCGGACCTTCGCAGGCAGCTACTGGCCAATCTCGACCCGCGCTATCTCAAACCGCACCAGGCCTGCGCACTCGGTCAGTTCATGCTGATCAACGGCGCGGTCGCACAGCACTGCCAGCAGTCCTGGATTGATCATTACAGGGCACAACGGGCTCACTGCCTCACCCTGACGCTCTCAGGGGACGCCTTGCTGAAGCGTCTCGGGGGGCTGGAAAAGGCCTTGCCGGCCAACGACCTGAGCCATGCCTCACAAATCGCCCAGACCTTCATGGCACAACAATCACTGCCCGCCTGGCTGGGGATGGCGTCTGTCAGCCAACAGCGTCGCCATGTCGAAATCCTTGAGCAATACCGCCACAGCCTCACGGACGACAAGGACTACCTTGACGATTTCCTGCCGCTGCCAGCGTATCTCGGCAGCAAGCTCATCGACTTGTTGCAGCCCTATGACGTGCGCCCCCAAGACGTCTACATCCTGCCCAAGCTGGTATTGGCCGGCCAGCGGCAGAACCTGGTGGACTACGCCCTCAATCACGTCAGCCAGCAAGCTGCTGCATTCGATGTCGAGTCCACAGCCGCCGGCCTGACACCTGCTGTGGTGCGCCAGATCCTCGCGCGCCTGCCCCTCAAGCAGGACCACCAGGCTTGCCTGGTCGAAAAACTCACCCCGGGCAAGCCGGGCGCAGACGTGCGGGAGCGCCGGTTTATTCGGCAACTGCCCTGGCAACTGTTGCAAAATGCCCACGCGCTGAGGCTGCAGGAACTGTTATCACCCGCGGGCCTGAGCCTGGTCGAACAGGTCCTCGACATGCCGGACGCGCTCGCCCGCGCAGCGGTCGAGCGCGCGACCTCGACAGTGCGTCCGCTGGAGTTGATCGCCACGGCGGGGGCCCGGTCCATCAAGGCCCTTGGGGTCTACTTGATCAGTGCCGTCGAAAGCACTCCGCTGGTGATGTATGCGCCCTATGGGCCGCAACAGGCGTTCCAGGAGTTCGACAACGAGGCGGATTTGATTCGCCGGCTCAACCTGCCCGGCCCCTTGCAGGACTGGGTGATCGGTCGCCTGCCAGAGGCTGAGCAAGCCACGTATAGACACCTCTGGGCCAGCACAGTCGGGGGAACCTCGGAAATCACCCTGGGGGCCAATCCGATCAGGGGCCACGCGCTCAGGCAGTTGTACCGCGACAACATCGGATTGATCTCGAACCTGTTTGAACAGCAATCCCAGGCCAACGGCCGGTCAGCCTGGGACACCCTCAAAGCCTTGTTCAGCAGCGGACTGCAGCACGCGCAGGCGTTGCTGCCGGGCAAGCTGATGGTGCCGCTGGTGATCTGGCAAAGCTACAAACTGTTCCAGGCCTCTGCCGAAGACTTGCAGCAACACCGCTGGCGCGAAGCGCTGCAAACCTTCATCGGCGGTGTCGCGCAAATGGCTTCGATCCGCGCATTGATGGATGAACCCTCGACACCAGGCACCGCCCCCGCGCAACCCGCGCCGACGCAAACGGCCAGTGCCTGGCACGACATCGACGTCACCGCCCGGGCCCGAACCCGGCTGCAAGCGTACGAAGCCTGCGACATCAGCCTGGAGGGCCTGACGGCAAGCAACACGGGCGTCTACACAGCGACGGACAACCGGCATTACCTGCCGTGCGCAGGCAAGGTCTACCGCGCCAGGCAGGTCGAAGGCCATTGGCGGCTTTTCAGTGCACGGTCCAAAGGACCGTTTGTGCGCCTGGATGCCAACCGCAAATGGACCCTGGACCCGGGCGCATCAGTTCGCCGCCACGGCCCCGGGTGGAGTGCAATGATGGACCGCCGTGAGGTGCGGACAGCCGTGGACCAGGTGATGAACGTCGAGGCCCGCGGCCTCGCCGAGATTCGGCGTGTGTCGCCCTCCAGGGCCCAGGCGATCGTCGAGGCACTGGACCTGGCAACCTTCTACCTGCACAACTGCCAGCAGAACCTGAAACTGCTCGACCACCAGTATCCGCCCGTGACCCGGGTGCATCGCTTTATCAACCGCTTCTTCGGCATCCCGATAGACGCCGACACCGGCCCGGCCAAGTTTCCGGAAGCCCTCGCGCAAAAACTCATGGACACGGTGACCGCCCTCCTCGATGAGGCGCTGGAGCCGACACTCTACTCGCTCAATTCCCGGCGTTTCGTCTCCGGTGTGCATATTGCCGAACCCGAACGGCACTGGGCGTTTACCATCGACGGCGACCCGGATCGACGCATCTACCTCACTGAAAACTTCTTCAACCCCCCTACGGCCGATTTCGAAGGGCGCCTGATCAATCACTTCGACCAAAGAGCCCATGCCCGCGCGACCACCTTGATTCATGAGTTGACTCATATCGTGAGCAATACCGCCGACGTCGCCTACCTCAATTCCACATCACCTTTTTCCGACCTGATTGAAGTACAGACCCAAGCCGGTCGCGATCTTCAGGACTGGCTGCGCAACGTGCAGGAGAATGCGTACTCGATCAACACGCCTGTTGGGCAATTGTTCAAATCAACGGACGCGTGGGGGCCTACCGGATTCGACCTGGGGACCGACCCGGAAGATGACTACATCAAGCAGCAGATTCTTGCCACGACCGGAGGCGTGGACTTGAGCAACGCGCGGGGAATTTTCAAAACCAACCTGACGCGGCGGTTCAATACACAGATGGATAACGCCGACTCACTGACCTTGCTGATCACCACCCTGGGGCGCCAGTTGGACCCCGTGCCTTCGATTGCCGAAGCCACACCGTAACAGACAGGGTGCGGGCCGAACGCCCGCACCCGTCAGTTCATTCAGTCTTTCTGATCGCGCAACACATTGCCCGACTCACCATCGATGCGGAACTCATAGACCACGCCATCGGCCTTGCGCCCCTCACCTTCCCAGTAGCCATCGTTATCGGCTTCGATCTTGTAGATCTGGACGTAACCAGCCTTGGTCTTGGCGGTCTCGATGGCTTTTTCGATGGTGATCCAGCCTGCGCCCGGTTTGTCCGCCAGGGCGGCTCCAGCACTGAGCAAGGCGGTGGTTGCGACAACGGCGGCTAAGGTTTTCTTAAGCATTTTCGTGCTCCATTAGGGAATGAGTGTTACCTGTCCTGAATTTTTTAGGGCCCTGCAGACGAGAATTAGTTCCAATTGATGTGCATTCGCCATGATGGCTGTTCTCGCCGTCCTGCTGTGGAGGTTAGAATGTCGGAAATCAGGATGAGTTAATGACAGATAAGTCCCTATCAGAAGCCGAATACGACGCCATCACCGATGCCGCTGCGCACTGGTGCATGCGTCTGCACGCTGGCGATTGCACGACGGCGGAGCGTCAGGCCTTCGAGCAGTGGCACGATGCGCATCCACTGCATGCCTTCGAATACGCCGCGATGCTGGAAATCTGGGACGTTGCCGATCACTTGCCCCGCAGCGAGCCGGCCCCCGTCGTGGCGCGACGACAACCTCGCAGCCGTTTGAGGAACTACGCGGTAGCGGCGGCGATATGCCTGGTGGCCTTGCCACTGGCGGCCTTTACCGGCTGGGAAGCAGGCTGGCTGCCCAGCTCGTACAACCATTACGAAGCTGAAAACAGCTTGCGCCAGGTCACCCTTGACGACGGCAGCCAGGTTGAACTTAACCTGGGCACCGAACTGGTCTACAGCAATTTCAAGGATCAGCGCCGGGTTACCCTGAAAAAAGGCGAGGCGTTTTTCAAGGTCAGCCATGACGCGCAACATCCGTTTATCGTCCACGCCGGTGACGGCCAGGTTCGGGTGACCGGCACTCAGTTCAATGTTTGGAAATACGAAGACCATGTGCGGGTCATGCTGCTGCAAGGCTCGGTGCTGGTGAGCAGCGACGACGCCCACAGCGGCCTGCGCCTGTCACCCGGGATGCAGGCCAGCTACAACCGTGGCGATGCCAGCCCCCAGGCCCAGCCAATTGCCCCGGGCGACACCGCCCTGGCCTGGCGTGAAGGCAAGCTGATCCTCGACAACCTGGCCCTGGCCGACGCGTTGCCGCTGATCAATCGCTACCTGAGCAAACCCGTGATGCTGGCCGACGCAGGCACCGGCGCGATCCGCATTGGTGGCATCTACAACATCAACGAGGTGTCCAACCTCGTCCCCTCCCTGCCCAAGGTCCTGCCGGTCTACCTGACCCAGAACCAGGACGGCAACCCTGTACTCAATTCGATTCCGCGCAAAACCCCAAAGAGCTGAGCCAGGGTCATGGGCCTGCGCCCTCCTCCCGGATGCTGCCTGCGTCAAATCGTCCATTTTTGAAACACTTGCACCGGCTGAGCTGACAGCCGGCTGCGGAGTGCCGGGTTTACGGCGCGCAGTGTTTCATCCCTGAGACACCTGCCAGGCGGGCTGGACAAAGGCCCGCTGTCTCACAGTTGAAACACATCCACTGTGCATTCTATCCCCCGCGCTCATAACCCCATGAATGTCATCCCAAATTCAAAAGCGGCACAGCTCCTGCTCTCTTCCTGACAGCGCTGTTTAGGGTCAGCGCCAAGAATAAGGAATGCCGTCGTGAAGACACTTAATCCAGGCTCATTGAGCCTTCTGCTGATCAGCTGTGTACTGAGTATCAGCGTGAGCCTCCCGGTGCTCGCGGCAGGCGACGGTGTGATCGTGATTCAGCGCACCGTCCAGGGCCACATGGCTGGCCGCACCGCTGGCGTCGACCCCAACCCGGTCACCGTCAATGCCAATTCTTCTCCACAGATCCTGCGGGCCACCAGCGAGCTGAGCGACAACGACTACGCCAACATCAGCAGCGGCTCCAGCATCACTCGCGCCATCCTGCCCGGCGGCAACCTTCCCGGCTTGACCAACAACGGGGGTGGCGTAGGCCTCGGTGGCGGCGCAGCGGCCGGCCATGGTGGCGGCTCCAGCCTCTCGGGGCAGATCAATGGCTCAATCTCCCGCGGCATGGCGCCTTTGAACAATATCGGCAGCCTGATGGGAGGCCAGTGAGATGAACCATTCCTGGTTGTTCCTGGCGATCCTGGGCTGCTCGGCGGCCATGGCTGACAACAGCGCAGTGATCGACAACTCCGGCAAGCAATACAACGGCATCGTCTCGATCAACCAGGCGGCCGGCAATCAGCAACAACAGCTCAACAGCCGCGCGATTTCGGCGGGCAGCAACTCCCAGGCGGGCGGCGCCCTCAGCCAGACCATCGGCGGCGCACCGGCCGATCGCTCCCAGAACGCCAGGGTGGCGATCCAGGGCAGCTCTTTCAGCAATGGCAGCGGTGTACTGGGCGTCAACCAGTCGGCCGGGGCCAGCAACCAGATGATCAATGCGGTGCGGATCAGCGTGAATGCTGGCCCGCAAAGCATCGACGACAGCGTCATGTCGCAACAGAACGTGGCGCTGTCACCAAACTCAGGGTTCACCTCTACCACTGGCAGCCGCCAGGTCGTCACAAGCGACCAGGCCTTCACCGGCAGCCGTGGAGTGGTACAGGTGAATCAGAGTGCCGGGGTGGGGAACCGCATGGCTAACGCCCTGAACGTACAGATCCAATGATTCATTGGAGCTCGAAGCTGGACCGTACCAACACTTAACCAACTAATTAGAAGCAAGGGGAAATACCATGAAAACTACAATGGCTCTTAAACCACTGGCCTTCGCTCTCGCTGCAATCATGGCTGCCGCCGCACATGCCAACCCACCTACTCATCAGCCTACCGCTGCAGTAGCCGCCGTTTCCGATGCGCAATCGAGCAACCACAATGGCGTGCTCAACCTGGGCACCCAGAACAACGCGTCGGCCAACAACTCGTTGAACGGCAGCAGCGGCAACGCCCAGGCCAACATCGCAGCCGGTGATGGCAACCAACAAGACAACCAGACCGCCATTGCGGCCGGTGATGCAGATGCCGTGTTTGCCCAAGCTACCATTACCCAAGACAACCGCAACAACGTCTCGGTGCAAGTGGCTACCCACAACAACGCTTCGCTCAACAACTCGGCCAACGGCAGCTCCGGCAACCTGGGTGTGAGCGTTGCCGCGGGTAACTTCAACCAACAGAAAAACCAACTGGCAATTGCTTCTGCCAGTGGTGCCGCCGCCGCTGCCTCGAGCAACACTACTCAAACCAGCGTCGACAACACCTTCCTCAATACCGTGGCCACTCAGTCTGGCCCATGGGGCAGCCACACTTACCTGCCTGTCGTGAACAACGCCAGCGCCAACAACTCGCTTAATGGCTCTTCGGGCAACCTGGGCGCCAACATTGCTGCAGGCGTGGGCAATCAGCAGGGCAACACCACTGTGATTTCCTCCGGCGTACGTTTCTGATGCAACGGGGCCTTGGCGACAAGGCCCCTTTTTATTCCAGTGTCCTCCAGGCCATTCGATCATGCGGATCATCGCCCTCACCCTCCTGTTATTGCTCACCGGCCCGACTTGGGCGGGGCAAATGGCGATTGCTGCCATGCCCGGCGGTGGCCTGATTTTCAAGAAGGTCGAGAGCATCCGTGAACGCAAGTTCGCCAACCTGGTGGAACAGAAAACCGATTTCAGCTGCGGTGCCGCCGCCCTGGCCACCATCCTGCGCCAGGCCTACTGGATGGATGTGGATGAAGACCACATCATCAAGGGCATGCTGGTCAACGCCGATCAGGACCTGGTGCGTACCCAGGGCTTTTCGATGTTGGACATGAAGCGCTACCTGGAAAGCATCGGGATGCGCGCCCGGGGTTACCGGATCAATGCAGACACCCTGCTCACGGTGAAGATCCCGGTGGTGGTGTTGCTGGAGATTCGCGGCTACAAGCACTTCGTGGTGATGCAGCGCGCCGACAAGGACTGGGTGTACATCGGCGACCCGGTACTGGGCCATAAACGCTATGCCCGCGACGACTTCGTCAAAGGCTGGAATGGCATCGTCTTCGCGGTATTGGGCGAAGGTTATGACAAGACCAACGTGCTGCTCGACCCGCCCACCCCACTGACGGCGAAAAACAGAATCAATGAGTTCAGTCCGGTGCGGGACAGTGAATTGATGGACTTCGGTTTTATCCAGAGCGACTTCTTCTAGAAGCGCAATAAGGGGCAGGACGCTCCAGGAGCAAACGATGAACACTTACCGTTGGCTGACGGTCATGTGCCTGGCAGCCTCAATGCCCGCTTATGCGTCATCGGTGTTCAAACCGATTGAAATAAAGGACTCGGAACTGGCTGACCTGCGTGGTCGCTACGTGATGCCGGGGCGGATCATCAGTTTTGGCATCGTGATGAGCAGCACCTGGACCAATGCCGCCGGCGACAGCGTGACCGGCTCGGCCAGCATGAACGTCAACGCGTCGACCGTCACCCCGCAGTTTTATGTGCAGGTAACCGACAGCCCCACCAAAGTCTCGCCCAACCAGCCGAATGGCACCGGCACGGTGGTCGGTGGTGCCGGCCTGGGCAGTGGCCAGGGCGTGACCCAAAGCGTGCGCGCCGCCGGCGATGGCAACACCGCCAGCAATAACGTGAATATCAATGTGAACCAGAATGGCTTGTCGCCGGCCAATGTCGTCCAGTCCGGACAAGCCCTGGTGGCTGGCCAGTCGGTCACCGGCAGCACGGGTGCCGGCCAGGTCACGGTGTCGGCCGCCAATGGCGGGCTGCAAATGGCGATCCTGGCCAACAACAATCAGGGCAATTCGTTGCAGCAGATCGGCGCCGGGAATGTCCTGCAAGGCACGGTTTTGCAGGGTAACAGCAACTTCGTCAGCAACATGACCCAACTCAATGTGGTGCTGGGCAACAACGGTTTGAACAATTTGGGGCAGAACCTCAACCTGAATCAGCTCAGGGGCCTACGCCCTAACGGTTATTGAACTACGCTGTGCCTCGACACTTGCGCATTAGAAAGGGACGGCTTATTCCATGCATCGATCGCTATCGTTACGTGCCGTAATTTGTTTAAGCACGCTCCTGCCCGCATCCATGTTGTATGCCGCGCCGGACACCGACATAGACACATTGAAAAAGGAATTGCTGGAGCTCAAGCAACGCTACGAAGTGCAGCAAAAAGCACTGGCGGTGCTGGAGCAACGGGTACGCCAGGTGGAAGAACAACCGGTGGCGCCGCCGCCCAAACGCCTGGCCAAATCCCCGGCAGACTTCCAGAAAGGCGGCACCACGGTGGCCGGCAACACGCCGGGAGTCGGCGCGGCTGCGGCCTCGGGCGGTGCAGCCGGTGGCGCGTCCTACGGCCAGTCCCTCAAGGATGATTCGGCCCCGGCGCAGAGCGTGAGCAACTTGTATAACGAGGCCAGCGGGTTCTTTGGCAACGGCAAGTTCAGCTTTGAAACCGGCGTCACCTATTCCCGCTACGATGCCCGCCAGTTGACCCTCAACGGCTTCCTGGCGCTGGACTCGATCTTCCTCGGCAACATCAACCTGGACCGGATCAAGTCGGATAACTGGACCGTCGACCTCACGGGCCGCTACAACCTCGACAACCGCTGGCAGTTCGATATAAACGTGCCGGTGGTGTACCGCGAGTCGACCTATCAGTCCGGTGGTGCCAACGGTGGCAGCGGCACCGCGACCTCGGAACAATCGGTCACGCGTGACCCGACTATCGGCGACGTCAACTTCGGGATTGCCTACAAATTCCTCGACGAGAGCGTCAACCTGCCGGATGCCGTGGTGTCGGTGCGGGTCAAGGCGCCCACCGGCGAAGATCCGTTTGGGATCAAGCTGGTCCAGTCATCCAGCAACACCAACCTCTTCGTGCCGGAAAGCCTGCCCACCGGCAACGGTGTGTGGTCGATCACGCCGGGTATCTCGCTGGTCAAGACCTTCGACCCGGCGGTATTGTTTGGCTCGCTGTCGTACACCCACAACTTCGAAGACTCGTTCAGCGATATCAGCTCCCAGGTCGGCCAGAAGACCCCGGGGAAAGTGCAGTTGGGCGACAGCTTCCAGATCGGCGCTGGCGTGGCGTTTGCGCTGAACGAGAAGATGAGTATGTCGTTCTCGGTGTCCGACCTGGTGCAACGCAAGAGCAAGCTCAAGCCGGATGGCGGCGACTGGCAGTCAGTGGTTTCCAGCGATGCCAACGCGGGTTACTTCAACGTGGGCATGACGATTGCGGCAAGCGACAACCTGACCATCGTGCCGAACCTGGCCATCGGGATCACACCGGATGCGCCGTCGTTCAGCTTCAGCCTGAAGTTCCCGTATTATTTTTAAGGCATGACAACGGGAAAAGCCCCGCAACGATAAGGGTCGTTGCGGGGCTTTTCGGTTTACCCGCCCTAGCGGATCTGGTGTTTGTGCAGCAACCGGTAGAACGTCGGCCGGGAAACCCCCAGCACACGCGCCGCGACACTCAGGTTGTCGCTGTGCCGGTTGAGCACATCGCACAATGCCTGGCGTTCGGCACGGTGCTTGTAATCCTCCAGTGTAGCCATCGGCAGCGCGATTGCCTGCTGGCTTTGCAATCCCAGATCAACGGCTTCGATTTGCCGCCCTTCCGCCAGTACCAGGCCCCGCCGCACGCGGTTGGCCAACTCGCGCACATTGCCCGGCCAACCGTGCTCGCCCATGGCCACCAGTGCGTCTTCACTGAAGCTGCGGGGACGGCGGCCGGTTTCCTGGCTGTAGAAGTGTGAAAAATGGTTGGCCAGCATCGCCACGTCACCGTGGCGCTCGCGCAACGGCGCGGTGACCACTTGCAGGACGTTGAGCCGGTAATACAAGTCTTCGCGAAAAGTGCCCTTTGCGACCGCGGCTTCCAGGTCGACGTGGGTGGCCGCCAACACGCGTACATCCACCGCAATCGGCTGGCTGCCGCCGACTCGCTCGATCTGTTTTTCCTGGAGAAAACGCAGCAGGTTGGCTTGCAGCTCCATAGGCAAGTCGCCGATCTCATCGAGAAACAGGGTGCCGCCGTGCGCCGCCTCGATCCGCCCCACCTTGCGCTGATGGGCGCCGGTGAAGGCGCCCTTCTCATGGCCGAACAGTTCGGACTGGATCAGGTGTTCGGGAATCGCCCCGCAATTGATCGCCACAAACGGCTTGGCATGGCGCTGGGATTGGCGATGCAAGGTACGCGCGACCAATTCCTTGCCGGTGCCGCTGTCGCCACGGATCAACACCGGGGATTCAGTGGGCGCCAGCTTGGCGAGCAGCTTGCGCAATTCCCGGATCGGACGGCTGTCCCCCAGCAACTCGTGTTCCGGCTGGCCCGCAGGCGCGTTGTTGCCCTTGCCCCGCAGGCGCGCCATGCCGAAGGCGCGGCCCAGGGTGACCTGCACCCGCGACACGTCAAACGGCAAGGTATGGAAGTCGAAGAACCACTCACAGACAAAATCGCCGACATTCTGCAGGCGCAGCACTTCCTGGTTAAGCACCGCAATCCACTCGGTGCCGCTGCGGCTGATCAGTTCCTTGACCGCTTCGGGTCGCTCCAGGTGAAACGGCTGCAGGCGCAACAAACCCACGTCACAGGAGCGCTCACCCACCGACTCGAGGGCGCAGCTGTCCACGTCCCACCCCGCTGCGCGCAAACCGGGCAATAGCCGGTGGCAGTCATCACAGGGATCGACCACAAGCAGGCGGCGCGGGGCAGGTGTAACAATCATGACTATTCCTTGGCGTCAAAATCGTTAAAGTTATTTAAAAACAACTATTTGCAAAGTCTGCTGGTAACCCTAGCAAGATCTTGACGCACCCTTTGTACCGATTCGCTATAAGTCGCGAACGAACCGGGTCTTTTATGTCAGTCGGGTGCGGTCAATTGCCGCGGCATAACTTTCATGAGGCTTTCAAAATAGCCCCTTACATGACTTTAATCAGGGAAAGTTAAAAAATCTTCTTCTAACATGTGACCCGCACCCGGTAATCGTGCATCAGTACAAGTAACCAGTCGTTAGGCACGCCCAACCAACGGCTTCCACTTGAATGGGCATTTAGAGAGAAGACCCCATGAACGCCCCGCTCCGCATCAACGAAGCTCTTTTGATCGCAGACCGTGCTTTCCAGCCCTTTCAATGTGTGGCCTGGCACGACGGCAACGGCGCCCTGAGCCTGAGCGTCATCGACCGCACCAATACCCGTATCGGTAGCAAGCAGCTGTCTTCCAGCACTTATACCGACCCGGCACAGCTTGAGAACTTGCTGTTGCAGGCCCGTGCCGAACTCGACAAAGATGGCTACCAGTTGCAATCCTGGGCAATGCCCAAGTAACTGAAGCGTGCGTGAGACGGCACCCGAAAGTGTGCCGCCCGGCTGCGCAATATATTGACCCGCACTAACTCAAGTGGACAGTCAGCCATGCAAGTTGCAACTTTGCATAGCTGACTACTTATTAGTGTGGTTACCGATCAATAGGCCGAGAGAATAAACCGCTCGATGGCTTCCGCCGCACCGTCATCGACATTGCTGCCGGTCACGACGCTGGCCTGGCGCTTGACCACCTCTTCTGCCTGGCCCATGGCAATCGACAACCCCGCCACATGAAACATCGCCGGGTCATTGCCGCCATCACCGATGGCTGCGGTCTGTTGCAGTGGCACACCGAGGTGCGCCGCAAGGGTTCTCAATGCTTCACCCTTGTTGGCCTTCATGGCGGTGACATCCAGGAACACCGGCTGCGAACGCGACACCTGGGCCAATCCCTCGACCCTGGGCTGCAACTGCGCCTCGAGCTCCATCAGCAGATGGGTATTGGTACTGGCCGCAACAATCTTGTCGACCCGATCCAGATACGGCTCGAAGCTCTCCACCACGATCGCCCCATAGCCCAGGCCGTGCTCCTCGCGAACCGCCATCGGTCCGCCGGGATCGCGACGCAGCCAGTCGCCGTCGGCAAACAGCCAGACTTCAACGTCCGGCTGCGGCGTAAACAAGGCCAACGCCACCAGCGCCGCTTCTGCCGGCAAGTGATGCGCCACCAGAATACTGCCGTCGGGATTGACCAGCGTGCCGCCGTTGAAGCCGGCAATCGGCACATCGATGCCCAGTGCTTCGACCTGCTGACGCATGGCCTTGGGAGGTCGCCCGCTGGCCAGGCTGAAAAACACCCCGGCCGCGCGCAAGGCGCGAACCGTATCAATGGTGCGCTGGCTGAGGCTGTGATCCGGATGCAGCAACGTGCCATCCATATCACTCAACACAAAACGGATGGGTTGACTCGGCAAGTCACTCATCCGAGGCTGTGCCAGGTACGGCCATCGCGGGCCAGCAACGCATCAGCCGCCGCCGGGCCGTCCTCACCCGCCTTGTAGGCCTGGATGCCGTCGTCCTGCTTCCACGCATCGAGAAAAGGCTGCACCGCACGCCAGCCGTTCTCGATGTTGTCGGCGCGCTGGAACAAGGTCTGGTCGCCGGTCATGCAGTCGTAGATCAGGGTTTCGTAACCTGTCGACGGCTGCATCTCGAAGAAGTCCTTGTAGGCAAACCCCAGTTCCACGTTGGCCATGTCCAGGGTCGGCCCGGGCTTTTTCGCCAGCAGGTCGAACCACATGCCTTCATTCGGCTGGATCTGGATCTTCAAGTACGTCGGCTTGAGTTCATCGACCTCGGTATCACGGAACTGCGCGTAAGGCGCCGGCTTGAAGCAGATGATGATCTCGGTGTCGCGGATGCTCATGCGCTTGCCGGTGCGCAGGTAAAACGGCACACCCACCCAACGCCAGTTGTCGATCAACACCTTGAGGGCAACGAAGGTCTCGGTGCTGCTGTCGGGCGCAACATTGGCCTCTTCGCGGTAACCCGGCAACTGCTTGCCGCCGACTTCACCCGAGGTGTACTGGCCACGCACCGAGTTGGCCCGTGCGTCTTCCAGCGACCAGGGCCGGATGGCCCCGATCACCTTGGCCTTCTCGCCCCGCACTGCGTCGGCACCAAAGGCAGCCGGCGGTTCCATGGCGACCATCGCCAGCAACTGGAACAGGTGATTGGGCACCATGTCCCGCAGGGTGCCGGTGTGTTCGAAGAAACTGCCACGGGTTTCCACGCCGACGGTTTCGGCGGCGGTGATTTGTACGTGGTCAATGTAGTGGTTGTTCCAGAACGCCTCGAACAGCACATTGGAAAAACGGCTGATGAGGATGTTCTGGACGGTTTCCTTGCCCAGGTAATGGTCGATGCGGTAGATCTGCTTTTCGCTCATCACCTTGAGCAGGCAGGCGTTCAGCGCTTCGGCGGTGGCGAGGTCGGAGCCGAACGGCTTTTCGATCACCACCCGGCGGAACGCCTCCGGGGTTTCTTCCAGCAAGCCGGCCGCGCCGAGGCGCTGCACCACTTCGGCGAAGAAACGCGGCGCAGTGGCGAGGTAAAACACCGCGTTGCCAGTACCGCTGTCGGCAATCTTCTTGCCGATATCGGCGTAGGTGCCGTCGTCGAGGAAATCACCCTCGACGTAGCTGATGCCTTTGGCCAACTGTTCCCACAATGCAGGGTCCAGGGCGTTCTCGGCATTGCCCTTGACCTTGCTGGCGGCCTCGGTGCGAATGAAGTCCTCGAGCTTCTTGGCGAAATCGGCGTCGCTGATGGCGTTGTGATCAACGCCGACAATGCGCAAGCCATCGCCCAGCAGCCCGTCGCGACTGAGGTTGTACAGCGCCGGCATGAGCAGGCGCTTGACCAGGTCACCGTGGGCACCAAACAGAAACAGTGTGGTGGGCGGAGCGGGTTCGGCCTTGGGTTTCTTGCCGTTGGCGGTCATTTTTTGGGAGTCTCCACATGGCCGCCAAAGCCGAAGCGCATGGCAGAAAGCATTTTGTCACCGTAGGTACTTTGCTGGCGGGAGCGGAAGCGTGCGAACAGCGAGTTCGACAGCACCGGAACCGGTACCGATTGTTCCATGGCGGCCTCGATGGTCCAGCGGCCTTCGCCACTGTCGGCGACCGAGCCGGAATACCCGTCGAGCTTCGGATCGGTGGCCAGGGCGTCGGCGGTCAGGTCCAGCAGCCAGGACGACACCACGCTGCCGCGGCGCCAGACTTCGGCGATATCGGCAACATTCAGGTCGAAGCGCTGGTCTTGCGGCAGGTTCTCCGAATTCTTGGTCTTGAGGATGTCGAAACCTTCGGCGAAGGCCTGCATCATCCCGTACTCGATGCCGTTGTGGATCATCTTGACGAAGTGCCCGGAACCGGCAGGCCCTGCGTGGATATAGCCGCGCTCGGCACGGCTGTCCGCTGCGGCGGAACGGTCCTTGGTACGCGGGATTGTGCCCAGGCCCGGTGCCAGGCTTTCGAAGATCGGGTCCAGCAGCTTAACGGTCTCGGCGTCGCCGCCGATCATCATGCAGTAGCCGCGCTCCAGGCCCCAGACGCCGCCGGAGGTGCCGACGTCGACATAGTGCAGGCCTTTTTCCGACAGGGCCTTGGCCCGACGGATGTCATCCTTATAGAAGGTGTTGCCGCCGTCGATGATCACATCACCGTCTTCAAGCAGTTGGCTCAGTTCTTCAATGGTGTTCTCGGTCGGGTCGCCTGCCGGCAGCATCACCCAGATCGCCCGGGGCTTTTGCAGCCCGGCCACCAGGCCTGCCAGGTCAGCAACGCCCGTGGCGCCCTCGCCTGCCAGACCTTTTACGAATGCTTCAATGCGGTCGTAAACCACGGTGGTATGCCCATTGAGCATCAGGCGCCGCGCAATGTTGCCACCCATGCGGCCTAGTCCAATAATCCCCAGTTGCATGTGCTGATGCTCCTTACTACGAATAAATGTGTGTCACAGTTTATAGCGCAATGAGGCTAATGAGGGTTAGTCCAGAGCGGATTGGCATAGTTTCATGACAAAAAGTGGCCATCCTTTCGCCTTCAGTGGGTTAAAAGTCACAACGACCATCAAAAATAAAAAAGTTCCCTTCATTAAAAAAAGAATTCAGAATTGCCCCGACTGTTGCCGAGAGCCTCGATTCAAGCGCTCTGGCACCGCGATAGACCGGCTATTTGCGAGGTAAGCAATGAGCACTGCACACATGACCCGTCCGCCACAGACCCTCTACGTCACCATTCGCCGCGATGAATTGCGCCAGTTGAAAAACGAGCGCGACCAACTGCAGCAGGAAGTCATGCGTTTGCGCTCGCACCTGCAGGGCCAGCTCAATCAGCCGTCCGGCACCCAGCCCGCACTTTGCTGAACGTGGGCTGAACGAACCGTTCAGGAATAACTCACGAAGTTTTCACATCCCCCTCCCGATACTCCCGCCGAATAGGGCCGCGCTACGTGCGCAGGCCCTCTGTTTGCGTGCATCCCTGCGCGTTGACACTGAAATTATCGGGTTGGAGCGCTGGATGGCGATGTTCAAACGCAGCACTACGTCTGCGAAAGGTTTTGATTGGGCCGGCCTCGGCTGGATGTTTCTGTTCTTCTGGTATTTCTCGGGCATTACCCAACTGCTGATCCAACTGACCGGCACCTCCGGCTTCAGTGGTTTCCGCCAGGCATTCTTCATGAGCGCCCTGTGGCTGGCGCCGATGCTGTTGTTCCCGCGTCGCGCGCGCCTGGTGGCGGGGTTGATTGGCGTGGTGCTGTGGGCCTGTTCCATGGCCAGCCTGGGTTATTTCTTCATCTACCAGCAGGAATTCTCTCAAAGCGTCATCTTCATCATGTTCGAGTCGAACATCTCTGAAGCCGGCGAATACGCCACCCAATACTTTGCCTGGTGGATCGTGCTGGCGTTTATTGCCCACACCGCCATGGCCGTTTTCCTATGGACCCGCGTGCGCCCGGTGTACCTGCCACGTGGCCAGGCCATGCTGGCGGCTGCCGCAATCGTGATTGCCATCGTCGGCTACCCGCTGGTCAAGCAGATCGCCAAGAGCGAGACCATGGAACTGGCCATCGACCGCTTCGAAACCCGTATCGAGCCGGCAGTGCCATGGCAGATGATCGTCGCCTACCGCCGCTACACCGAACAACTGGATAACATGCAAGGCATGCTGACCAGCGCCAGCAAGATCCCGCCCCTGACCAACCTCAAGGACAGCATGGCCGGCCAGCCGTCGACCCTGGTGCTGGTGATCGGCGAGTCCACCAACCGCCAGCGCATGAGCCTGTATGGCTACCCGCGCAACACCACGCCGGAACTGGACAAGCTGCGGGACCAACTGGCGGTGTTCGACAACGTCATTACCCCGCGCCCGTACACCATCGAGGCGCTGCAACAGGTGCTGACCTTCGCTGACGAAGAAAACCCGGACCTGTACCTCAAGACCCCGTCCATCGTCAGCGTGATGAAGCAGGCCGGCTACAAGACCTTCTGGATCACCAACCAGCAGACCATGACCAAGCGCAACACCATGCTCACGACCTTCTCCGAACAGGCCGACGAGCAGGTGTACCTGAACAACAACCGCAACCAGAATGCGCGCCAGTATGACGGCGACGTGCTGGAGCCGTTTGCCAAGGCCATGTCCGACACCGCCGAACGCAAATTCATCGTGGTGCACCTGCTGGGTACCCACATGAGCTACCAGTACCGCTACCCGCCGACCTTCGACAAGTTCACCGACCGCCAGGGTGTGCCTGAGGGGGTCAGCGACGCACAGTTGCCGACCTACAACAGCTATGACAATGCGGTGCTGTACAACGATTTCGTGGTGTCGAGCCTGATCAAGGACTACGCCAAGACCGATCCGAACGGTTTCCTGCTGTACCTTTCCGACCACGGCGAAGACGTGTTCGATTCGGCCGGCCACAACACCCTGGGCCGTAACGAAGGCAAACCGACAGCACCGATGTACACCATTCCGTTCATGGCCTACGCATCACCCAAGTGGCGTGAAAGCCATGACTGGAGTTTTGCCGGTGACTTGCAGCGCCCTTACACCAGCTCGCAGCTGATCCATACCTGGGCCGACATGGCCGGGTTGAGCTTCGACGAACTGGACCACAGCAAGAGCCTGGTCAGTGACAGCTTCAAGCCTCGGCCACGGATGATTGGCGACCCGTATGCACGCCAGCAAAAACCGCTGATTGATTTCAGCCTGATCAAGCCCAAGCCAGACGCCGTCAACGTGGTCGTCAAGTAGCTTGAATCGCCCGGGTTTCATCCGCGCAAAGCGGTGAAACCCGATTTGGCGGCAACGTTAAGATAATAATTATTCTCGTTTAGCGCTAAAGTTCCCCGCCTCCTTTCGTCTTTGAGCCAATGGCATTTTTCATAGACGACAAGGAGTTCGCCGCGATGTTCGCGCCTATTACCCGTTCCATGACCTTGACCCTGGGCCTCTTCAGCGTGGTGCTGAGCCCGGACCTGCTGGCCGAAAACGACCCCGACCAGGAATCCCAAGCGCCGGCCAAAGCCCTGGAACTGGGCAGCACCAGCATCACCGCCGAAGGCCTTGGCGCCAACACCGAACACACCGGTGCCTACACCACAGGCTCAATGGGCACCGCCACCCGGTTGAACCTGTCCATCAAGGAAACCCCGCAGTCAGTCTCGGTGATCACCCGCCAGCAGATGGACGACTTCAACCTCAACACCCTGACCGAAGTGATGCGCCAGACCACCGGCGTGGTGGTGCAGCACCTGGACTCCGACCGGGTCGGCTATTCCTCGCGCGGCTACGGCATCACCAACTTCCAGATTGACGGCATGCTCAACACCTTCGGCCGCATGAAGTCCGATGCCGACACCATCATCTACGACCGGGTCGAAGTGGTCCGCGGCGCCACCGGCCTGACCACCGGCGCCGGCGACCCCTCGGCCACGGTCAATATGGTGCGCAAACGTCCGACCGCACAGTGGCAGGCCAAGACAGGCGTCAGTGGCGGCTCCCACGACAATTACTACAGCTACCTGGACGTTGGCGGCCCCCTGGCGTTTGATGGGCGCCTGCGCGGCCGCACGGTGCTCGCCTACCGTGACACCCAGTCCTACCGCGACAACTACGCGCTGCAACGGGAAGTCGGCTACGGCATCCTCGAAGGCGACCTGACCGACGACACGGTGCTGGCGGTGAGCTTCGATTACCAGAACAAGCATGTGCAGGGCACCGCGTGGGGCACCTTGCCCTACTGGAACAGCGACGGCAGCAAAGCCAGGCTGCCCCGCTCCGCCAACATCGCGGCCCACTGGAGTTCCTGGCCGCTGAAAGATGAAACCACCTTCGCTACCCTCGACCACCGCCTGGCGGGTGACTGGCACCTGAAGGCCGCCTATACCCACCGTGAAAGCGACACCGACGGCAAGGTCTATTACGGCGGCTCAGGCTTCCCGAATGCCGACCGCAGCGGCATGACCGCCTGGACCAGCCACATGCTCGGCACCTCGAAAATGGACGTGGTCGACTTGAACCTGTCCGGGTCCTATGCCCTGCTGGGTCATGAGCACGAATTGATGGTGGGTTACGGCGAGTCCGAGCAGCGTGACGCTTCGCCACACCTGCGCAGCGGTACGGTGCCGAAGGACTACACCAGCATCGACGATTGGAAACACATGGGCGGGATCGGCAAATTCCCCGACACCAACACCGGCCTCAAGGGCGAACAAGGCAGCACCCGCCAAAAGGCCGGCTACCTGGCCACCCGCCTGAGCCTGACCGATCGCCTGCATGCGGTATTGGGCAGCCGCTACGGCAGTTGGGAGATCGAGAGCACCACCTACAACTACAACAGGGACACTGACCAGTTCCTCGGTACGTCAAAATCCAGCCAGACCCACAACGACATGTGGACACCCTACGCCGGCCTGCTCTACGACCTGACCCCGGAGTACACCGTCTACGCCAGCTACACCGATATCTTCAACCCGCAGGAAGAACGCACCGCCAGCAAGCAATACCTGGAGCCGGTGGTAGGCAGCAACTATGAAGTGGGCATCAAGGGCAGCCTGCTGGAAGAGCGCCTGAACCTGGCGGCCGCGTACTTCTGGAGCAAACAGGACAACGTCGCGGAACTGGACAGTTTGACCCCACCGGATCCGGAGACCGGCGAGCAGTTCTTCACATCCGGCGGCAAAGGCAACAAGGTTCAGGGTTTCGAGGTAGAGGTGTCCGGAGAGGTGCGCCCCGACTGGAACCTGACCGCCGGATACACCTACACCCACTCCCTGAACGGGGACAAGCAGCGCAATAACACCCACCTGCCGCTGAACCTGCTGCGCGTGTCCACGGCCTACCGCCTGCCCGGCGAATGGCACGCGCTGACGGTCGGCGGCGCGGTGAATTGGCAAAGCGACTTCTACGACTTCGCCTATCGCCCGGTTGGCCGGGACACCAATGGAGCCCTGATCAGGGAGCGCACCCGGATCACCCAGCAGGCCTATACCGTGGTCAACCTGATGTCGCGCTATGAGTTCGATGACCACTTGTCGGCGTCACTTAATATCAACAACCTATTTGATAAAAAATATTACGAGCGCGTCGGCTTCTATAACGGCGTGTATTGGGGAGACCCGCGCTCTATCAGCGTTGCACTGGACTGGAAGCTCTGAATTCATCGCTGCTAAAGATTGGAAGTTAACGAAATCGTTAACTTTCGGTCAGCGCGAGGTTAACCCTTACTTAATATCATTGGCCCACAGTCTCCCCATCCCGCCGCTGATGACAACGCGCGGACCCAACACACTTACTGAGACACTGCCATGAAATTTTCGACTGTTATCCTTGCCGGCCTGATGACCATGACTTCCGTAGCCGCCTTTGCAGAAGGCGGCTCAG
Organism: Pseudomonas sp. B6001; assembly: GCF_013386015.1. Lineage (NCBI taxonomy): Bacteria > Pseudomonadati > Pseudomonadota > Gammaproteobacteria > Pseudomonadales > Pseudomonadaceae > Pseudomonas > Pseudomonas sp. B6001. The sequence continues at coordinate 23,300 of NZ_JACAOX010000046.1, read as the reverse complement.
AGCGTTCGAAGGAGTTCTACAACAACTTCACCTTCGTTCAGGAACAGACTCACGGTGCTGCCCAGCAAACCGCAATGGCTGACGGCAAGACCGAAAAGCCGGCAACGGCCGACCAAACTACCAACACACCGAACAGCTGATTTACCCGCAATACCTGTGCTATTCCGCTCTGATAGCCAAGGTCAATTTGGCGCCACTTGCTGGCGCCTTTTTTTGCCTTTAATTAAATAAACATTAATTAAAGCGGCTTGCTCCAGAACAACATCCGGCCATGTTGCGGATCAAATACCGAATCATCAAACCCAAACTTTCGATACGCCGACTGCGCCACGGCGTTGCCTTCAAGCACCTCGAGGGTGATCTTGCAGCAACCGCGCTGGCGAGCAATTTCCTCGACCTTTTGCAGCATCTTCTGACTCAGCCCCAGGCCACGGAATTGATCCATCACCACCACGTCGTGCACGTTGACCAGCGGGCGGCAGGCAAAGGTGGAAAACCCTTCAAAGCAGTTCACCAGGCCGGCCGGCGTACCGCCGACAAAGGCCAGCACACTGAACGCGTGGGCACGCTTGGCCAGCTCTGCCGGCAGTTGCTGCAAGCGGTCGGCCGGCAGGCTGTGGCCACCGCCCATGGGGTCTTCGGCGTAATGATTGAGCACCAGGCCAATGGCCTCGGCGTGTACCGGATTGGTGTAGCTGGCTTGCAGCACCAGGATGTCTGCGCTGTCCATTTCCTTCCTCGTTGACGGTGCGACAGGGACTCGGTCCCCATAAAAGGGCTCGATTGTAAGCGTGGTGCAGGCATTAGATGAAGGAGATTAACTACATTTGCCCGCGTGAAAGCGCGCCAGGCTCGCCAAACCGTGCCAGTTGCATCTCCTGCAGGCGGCTCAGGGTGCGGCGGAATGGAAACTCCAGGTAACCCTCGGTGTAGAGGCTTTCCAGCGGCACCCGGGCCTCGATGTACAGCGGCACCTTGCGGTCGTAGCACTCGTCCACCAGCGCGATGAAACGCCGGACGCTGTCGTCATGCACCGACAGTTCCGGCAGTTCCCGGTCCCCGGCGTCCACCCGTTCGGCAGCGTCTTCGGTGCCACGAGCGATTCGTCCCGGGCGCTTTTGCGCGCTGAGGTTGGGCACCTCGCCGAGCAAAATGGCCTTGAACCGATCACACAGCAGCATGAAATCCATCGCCGCCAACGGCTGCTCACACAGGTCGGCGTAGCAACACCACAGCACGGTTTCACTGGACTGCACTGCCACGATGGAGCGGTAGCCGACCGCAACCGGGGCGCTGCTCACTGCCTGCCCGGCGCTCAACTGGCGAAACACCTCGGCCAACGCGTCGGGCTGGTCGACCCAGTAACGCTGCAGTGCGGTGCCCGGGTGCAGCCGATGATCCTCCCCGCCATCGACTGCCACCACCCGCATATGCTGTTTGATCGCCTCGATTCCCGGCAGGAAACGATCCCGGTTGAAACCGTCGGCGTACAGCTGGTCCGGTGGCTGGTTGGACGTGCAGACCATCACCACGCCTTCCTCGAACATCACCTGGAACAGCCGGCCGAGGATGATGGCGTCACCAATGTCGTTGACAAACAACTCATCGAAACACAGCACCCGCACTTCCCGGCTCAGTTCGCGGGCCAGGGCCTGCAAGGGATCGTGGGTGCCCGTGAGCTGGAATGAACGCTGGTGCACCCAGCCCATGAAGTGATGAAAATGCTGGCGCCGCGCTGGCACTCCCAGGCTTTGGTAGAACTGGTCCATCAGCCAGGTCTTGCCCCGGCCGACCGGGCCCCACAGGTACACCCCGGTGATGGGCCCATGGCCGTGGTGCAAGGCCTGATGGCAGTCCTGCAGGGCTTGCACCGCCTCACGCTGGGCGTCGTCGGGGACAAAACCCTGTTCGGTGATGGCGTGCTGATAGGCGGCAAGTGGCGAGTCGAAAGTCATGCCCGGCAGTATGCCATGACGGCTACAGGGAAATATCCAATCGGGCAATCTTGCCGTGTTCATTGAGGCGGAAGGTATAGCGCAGCTCCAGCGGGCTGCCGGGAAAGCTGCCGGTGATCAGGTTGCTGACCAGCACCTTGCCCGTGCGGTGCTGCACATTCAGCACCTGGACCCTGGGCTGGTAACGACGCCCCGTGTCTTCCATCCAGCGGGCGATGGCGGCGGTACCGACCCGGTGCTCGCCTTCGTCGAACACGTTGGCATCTTCGGCGAAACAGTCGGCCACCAGCGAGGTGTCGCCGGCATTCGCCGCGGCAATGTAGGTTGCAATAGCCGGGGCCAGTTCAGGGGTGGGTTGGGACATGGTAACAGCTCCTTTTTAGTGATTTATGGAGCCATCCTAAAGCAGCGTTGTGTCAGTTCTTGTCAGGAGTGAACGGCCCGGATTCGTTCTGTTCCATCAGCTTGCGCCAGCCCCGCAACCAATCGCTGCGGCGCCCCGGATACCGTTCACCTTGCAGGCGCGCGGCGGCCACTCGGTCGGTGCGGAAGGTGCGATAGGCCCCACGCAATTCACACCACGCGACGATCACCCGCACTTCGTTGAGAAAGCCCAGGGCCAGGGGCCAGATCAGGCGCTGGCTGGCGGTCTGGCTGGCATCGGCGTAGTCGATGTGCAGCTTGGCCTGGCCGCGAATGGCCTCGCGGAACACATTCAACGGCACGCGGTTTTCCGGGTAGCCGAAGCCTGGCGGGCCCGGCAGCACCGTCGGATTGCGCAAGGCTTCCTGGGCAGCCGGGTCAAGCACGTCGGCGATCTTTGCAAGCGCATTGGCCGCCGCCTGGCTCAGTACGTCATCACCGCGCTGGTCGACATACCGCAAGCCCAGCACGATGGCTTCGGTCTCGTCGGCATTGAGCATCAGCGGCGGCAGAAACAGGCCCGCACGCAGCACATAGCCCACGCCCGCCTCGCCGTAGATCGGTGCGCCCAACGCGGTCAGTTCGGCGATATCGCGGTACAGCGTGCGCTCGGAAATCTCCAGTTCTGCCGCCAGCACGGCGGCCGTCACCGGGCGCTTTTTGCCCCGCAGGACTTGCAACAAGGTCAACAGACGACTGGTACGCGACACGTTGATCATGCTCGAAAAAGAAAGGTGGCGCAGCTTAGCAGAGGCCTCCGTCAGAAAGTGTCAGGAGCAGGCACCCTTCCCTTCAGCCGCCAAAAAAGCCCCTTGACGAAATATATGACTCGCATCATATTTAATAGATGTTGCGAAACATTTAAACCAACCACAGCGTCAGGAGTTTCGGTATGCGCAATAAAGTCTTTGGCCGTCGCAGCGGCCTGCGGGTTTCAGAGCTGGTCCTGGGTACCGCCAATTTCGGCACAGGCTGGGGCCACGGCGCCGAGCGCGACGAGTCCAAGCGAATCTACGACGGCTATCTGGAGGCCGGCGGAAACTTCCTCGATACCGCCAACGGCTACCAGTTCGGCCAATCGGAAGTGCTGCTCGGCGAGTTCATTGCCTCGGAACGCGACCGCTTGGTGATCGCCAGCAAATACACCCTGCGCACCCAGCCTCAAGACGAAGGCACCCTCAAGCTTGGCAACAACCGCAAGAACATGGTGCGCGCCGTCGAAGAAAGCCTGAAACGCTTGAACACCGACCACATCGACCTGTTCTGGGCGCATATCAGCGACAACGTCACGCCGATGGAAGAGATCCTGCGGGGTTTTGATGACCTGGTGCGTGCCGGCAAGATCCACTACGCCGGGCTGTCCAACTTCCCCGCCTGGCGCATTGCCCGCGCCGACCTGCTCGCTGAAGTGCGCGGCTTTGCACCCCTGGTAGCGATCCAGACCGAATACAGCCTGACCGAACGCACCGCTGACCGCGAGCTGCTGCCCATGGCCGAGGCCCTGGGCCTGGCCGCGACTTTATGGTCACCGCTGGGGGGTGGTTTTCTGACCGGGAAGTACCGCAACAGCCAGGACGATACCCGCGCCAGCAAGCTGGGGATTTTGGTCCACGCTGAAAAAAGCGCACGGGAAACCGCAGTGCTCGACACCCTGCTGGCGGTTGCCGGTGAACTGGACGCCACGCCGACTCACATCGCCATCGCCTGGCTACGGGAAAAGGCCCGTCGTTCTACCACCGCGCTGATCCCGATCCTGGGGCCGCGTACCCGCGAACAGCTGGACGGCACCCTGGGTGCGTTGAGTGTGCAACTCTCGGCTGAGCAAGTGGCCCGCCTGGATGCTGCCAGCGCGATACCGCTGGGCGTGCCCCACGAGATGATCGCGGAGCGCTTCCCACGTTATACGGACGATGATGCCCAAGACCTGCGCTGGCCGCCGGTTATCTAAGACCCGTTGTGGCGAGGGAGCTTGCTCCCGCTGGGCTGCGTAGTGGCCCCAAAATCTTGGGAGCGCTGCGCACTCCAGCGGGAGCAAGCTCCCTCGCCACAGATGCAGTACTCAGCCTCAGTTAAGCGAGGCTTTTGCTCACCACTTCAAACACATCGCTGGACAGCTCGCCCGAAGCGCGAATCCGCTCCAGCTCGCCTTTCATCAGCGCCTGCCGCGCGCTGTCGTACTTGCGCCAGCGGGTCAACGGTGCCAATTGCCGCGAAGCAATCTGGGGGTTGAAGCCATTCAACTGGATCACCAGGTCCGCCAGGAACCGATAACCCGAACCATCCGCCGCGTGGAAGTTGATCAGGTTCTGCCCGGCAAACGCGCCCACCAGTGCCCGCACCTTGTTCGGGTTCTTGATGTTGAACGCAGGGTGCTGCATCAACGTCTTGACCCGCTCCAGCGCGCCCGGCAAACCACTGCCCGCCTGCACGCTGAACCACTGGTCCATGACCAGCGGGTTGTCCTTGAAGTTCTCGGCAAACACCGCCAGCGCCTTGGCTTTCTCTTCTTCGAACGGCGAGTTGACCAGCACCGCCAGGGCCGTCAGGCGCTCGGTCATGTTGTCGCACGCGTCGAACTGTTCAAGGGTCGCCGCCAGCACTTCCGGCTTGCCGCTGAGCATCAGGTACGACAGCGCAATGTTCTGCAAGGCGCGACGGGCAAAGTGTTCCGCCTCGGCCACGTACGGGGTTTTCTTCGACAGGTCGCGATTGGCCTGGTAACGCAGCCACAGGCCCTCGAACAGGTTGTCGGCCAACTGCTTGCGAGCAAACTCGCGGGCCGCGTGGATGGCGTCGACATCCGCCACTTCGCTGATTTCAGTCAGGTAGGCTTCGCTCGGCAGCGAGAGCATCTCGGCGACCATCGCCTGGTCCAGGCTTTCGTCGCTCAATACGCTGCGCAGTGCAGTGATCAGGCGTTGATCCAGCACCAGCGCCTTGCCCTGCTGATGTTGGGCGATCAGCTCCTGCAACACCTGCACCGACAGCTGCTGGCCGGCGTCCCAGCGATTGAAGCCATCGCTGTCGTGCTGCATCAGGAACATCAGTTGGTCGCGGTTATACGGGAAGCTCAGCTTCACCGGCGCCGAGAAGCCACGCAGCAGCGACGGCAGCGGGTGCTCGGCGATGTCGACAAAGGTGAAGGTCTGTTCGGCTTCGGTCACCGAGATCACGCGGGACGTGGCGCCGGCAGCGGTTTCACCGGCCAGGCGCAAGGCGATGCCCGCGCCCTTCCCGTCCAGCAGGCCCAGCTCAACCGGAATCACGAACGGCAGTTTTTCCACCTTGTCCGGGGTTTCCGGGCAGCTTTGACGGAAGGTCAGGCTGTAGGTTTTAGCCGCCGCGTCGTAGGACTCGCTCACCGCCAGGCGTGGCGTACCGGCCTGGCTGTACCAGCGCTTGAACTGGGTCAGGTCAGCGCCGTTGGCGTCTTCCATGGCCTTGATGAAGTCATCGCAGGTCACAGCCTGGCCGTCGTGGCGTTCGAAGTACAGGTCGCTGCCTTTGCGGAACCCTTCGGCGCCGAGCAAGGTTTGGATCATACGGACGACTTCCGAGCCCTTTTCGTACACGGTCAGGGTGTAGAAGTTGGAGATCTCGATAAAGCCGTCCGGACGCACGGCGTGGGCCATGGGGCCGGCATCTTCGGCGAACTGGTGAGTGCGCAGATAAGCCACGTCCTGGATGCGCTTGACGGTGGCCGAATTCATGTCGGCAGAGAACTGCGAATCACGGAACACCGTGAAGCCTTCCTTCAGCGACAGCTGGAACCAGTCGCGGCAAGTCACGCGGTTGCCCGACCAGTTGTGGAAGTATTCGTGGGCAACGATCGCCTCGACTCGCTGGTGCGCGGCGTCGGTGGCGGTTTCGGCACGGGCCAGCACGGCGCTGGAGTTGAAGATGTTGAGGCCCTTGTTTTCCATGGCGCCCATGTTGAAGTCGTTGACCGCGACGATCATGAAGATGTCGAGGTCGTACTCACGGCCATAGACTTCCTCGTCCCAGCGCATGGATTTCTTCAGGCTGTTCATGGCGTGCTGGCACTTGTCGATGTTTTCCGGCTCGACATAGATACGCAGCGCCACGGTGCGCTCGGTCATGGTGGTGAAGGTGTCTTCGACACACCACAAATCACCGGCCACCAGTGCAAACAGGTACGCCGGCTTCTTGAACGGATCTTCCCAGGTCGCCCAGTGCCGGCCGTCTTCGCCAGGGCCGGAAGCAATCGGGTTGCCGTTGGACAGCAACACCGGGTAGCTGTGTTGCTCGGCGATCACCGTGGTGGTGAACACGCTCATCACGTCCGGACGGTCGAGGTAATAGGTGATCTTGCGGAAACCCTCGGCCTCGCACTGGGTGCAGAACATGCCGCCGGATTTGTACAGGCCTTCCAGGGCGGTGTTGGTTTCCGGGTGGATCTTCACCGTGGTGTCGAGGGTGAAGGTCGCGCTGGTGGGGTGCACGGTCAGGTGGCTGTCGCTCAACTGGTAGTCGGCGTCGGTCAGTTCCTGGTCGGCCAGGTTCACCGACAGCAGCTCCAACTGCTGCCCGTCCAGCACCAGCGGCGGCAAGCCGGCGCCGCGCTCGGGGTTGCGGCGCATCACCAGCTGCGCGTGGACCAGGCTATGGTCCTCGAACAACTCGAAGGTCAGGTGCGTCTCGTCGATCAGGTAATCCGGCGCCTGATAGTCCTTCAGGTAAATCATCTTCGGCTGTTCGGTGCGCATGTCTGTCGTCCTTCTACTGATGCACGGCGAGCTGGTAGGCCGTGTATTTACGAATATTGATCACGCCGGTATCGAAGATCAGGTATTGGCCCTTGATCCCCATCAGCGTGCCTTCGGCAATCGGGTTCTTGTCCAGGTTGAAGCTGACGATCTTGGTCGGATACTGCTCGATCGGGTAGCGGATTTCGATCGGTTCGATGTCGGTCACCGGTTGGATGGCCTGCAGGCCAAAGCGTTCCTGCAAACCGAGCATGCCTTCGGCACAGCTGGCGAACAGTTCGTCGCGCACCTGCGCAAGGTCGACGGCCTGGGCATCGCCCTTGAGCAGCGCGCGCCAGTTGGTCTTGTCGGCCACCTGGCTGCGGAACAGGTCTTCGACGAAGCCCGACTGCTGGCGCGTGGCAACGCGCATGATCGGCAGCGCCTGGCTGGCACCCTGGTCGAGCCAGCGGGTCGGCAGCTGGCTGGCGCGGGTGATGCCGACCTTGATCCCCGACGAGTTCGCCAGGTACACCACGTGGTCGGTCATGCAGAATTTTTCACCCCAGGCCGGATCGCGGCAGGTGCCGGCGTCGTAATGGCAGCGCTCGGGGCTCATGATGCACAGGTCGCACTGGGCCAGTTTGGTCATGCACGGGTAGCAGTAACCCTGGCTGAAACTGGTCTTGGTCTTGCGACCGCAATGGGTGCAATGGATCGCACCGAGGTATTCCAGGCGCACGGTAGTGCCGATCAATGGATTGACCGGCACCTCGGTATCGCCCAGGCGAAACGCGTATTGAACGGTCGGCTCACCCAACTGCGCCGACATCTTGCTGACTGCACCACGGCCAATCTCAATCAATGGATGGCATCCGACTTGAACAGGATGTTCGGCACCGGCGCCGACTTCGAGGCGCATTCCTGCGGGCCCATGTAGCCGGTGCGCTGGTCTTCCGGCAGGTTCTGCAGTTCCCAGGCGATCACCGCCTGCAACGACAGTTCACGCTGCTCGGCGGTGAGCTTGCGGCCATCGGACCATTTGCCGATTTCCACGGCGAGCTTGAGGCTCTCGTAGATGTCCGGGGTGATGTTTTCGATCATTTCGACAAAAGAGGACATAAGACTCTTCCTTAACTAAATAGGAGACATTTTGCGGCGGCTGTACAAGCCACCCAACAAACCGGTCAGGCAACCCATCACCAGGCCACCCACGTGGGCCGCGTTGGCGATTTCGCCGAAGCCGATCATCGAGACCAGGCCCGACAGGCACAGCACCAGCCACACCAGCATCATCACCAACACCCCGCGAGGCAGGCGATACACCGGATTCGGCGACACCCACTGATAGATCCAGCAATGCCCGAGCAAGCCATACAGCACGCCGGACAACCCGCCAAACAGGCCGGGACCACCAAAATAGTATTGAGCGTAGTTCGACACCAGGCTGAACAGCAGGGTCAGGCCCAGCAGGTTGATACTGCCCTGGCGCAACTCGATGCGTCGCCCCAGCTCCCAGTACCACATGCCGTTCATGGCCAGGTGCAGGATGCCGAAGTGGATCAACATCGGCGTGACCAGGCGCCACCACTGTCCCGACGCCAGGCTGTCGGTCAATGGCGTGAAACGGATGTACTCGCCTGCCACGCTGAACGGCAGGAAGGTCAGCCAGCTCATGGCTTGCAGGTTATCCCCCAGCAACGTAACGGCGCCGACGATGATACTCAGCAGCAACACCAACGCGGTCACCGGGCTGTGGCGAAGCTGCTGGGCAAACCCGGGACGCCTGGTCGACGTCGCCTGCTCGGGAATGTCCAGTTGCTGGTCCGGGTCACCGGCCGGAAAGCGCTGGTACAGGACCTTCACGTCTTCACTGATGGAGTCAGGCACCCACAGCACCTGCTCCCCGGCTTCTTCGCTGACGCGATGGGGCACTTGCATGCGTTGCAGAAGCTTGACGAAACCACTCAAATCCACCGCCAGCGGCAGGCGTAATACAGCAACGGTACTCATGAAATAACCTCAGGGCGCTCGACATCGACCCAAACAAATTTACGCGGGTCCAGGCGGGTTTCCTGATCCAGCCGGTACGCCACCAGCTTGCCGTACAGCACCGCGCTGTAGTCCAGGCAGGCCAGGTTCGGGCGGATCGGCGCCGGTTTGCCGCTGCGCCAGTAGTGGCCGACGAACAGCAATGGCTCGTCGACGCCGTAGCGCAGCAGGGAATTCTTTTCAGTGGACGACAGCGGCGTGGCGGCCACAGGTTCCGGCAGCGCATCGGGCTGGAACACGATATCGCCGTAGGTTTTCGGGTCGTCTTCCCAGAACTTGGTGCGGAAGAACGAACGCGTCAGGCCGTCGCCGCCGGTCAGGGTCAAGCCGTCCGGCAGGCGCATGTCGGTGCCGCGCAACAGGCGGTCGAAGGCATTGCTGGCGAAACTGCCGGGCACGGCGGCGGCTTGCAGGAAGTGTTCGTCGATGCAGCCATCCGGGAAATGCGCGCGCAGGGGCTCGATAAAGCCGTTGTCCCAGCAAGCGTGCACTACGCGGAATCGCCCGGCGTCGACAAACAGCGGCATGTCATAGAACCAGCCGAGGAAATCGTGCCAGTCTGCCGGGTGCTGTTCGAACTGGGTCAGGGTCTCGTGGATCAACCGCGCGTGGCGTGGCGTGTGCTCGCGCACAAACTGCTTGCCGCTGCCCGGGGCGGCGGGAGTGCTCCAGCCCAGCGCGTTGAACTCATGGTTGCCCATGATGCACAGCGCCTGGCCGGCCTCGGTCATGTCGTGGACGATATGCAGCGCCTCGCGAATGCGCGGGCCACGGTCGATGATATCGCCGAGGAACACGGCCATTCGCGACGGATGCCGCCAGGTACCGCCCTGCTTGTGGTAACCCAACCGGTCGAGCAAGTGCTCAAGGGTATGAGCGCAACCGTGCACGTCACCAATCAGGTCGTAGCTACGCGCGGGATCGAGCATCAGTCGCCTCCACCCCCCAAGCGGCTGCCCCAGCCCAGCTTGGTCCGGCACACTTCGTAGTAGTTGTGGTCCAGCGGGTGGATCAATCGCAACTTCTGTGCCTTTTTGCTCACGGTGATGGTGTCACCGGGGGCGCAGGTGAAATGGTTCTGCCCGTCGCAGGAGACTTGCGGGTAGATCTGCATGTCTTTTGACACCACGATTTTCAGCTCACTGTTGCCGTCGACCACGATAGGCCTGCTGGACAACATATGGGGATACATCGGCACGATCACAATGGCATCCAGCTTGGGATGCATGATCGGCCCACCGGCCGACAGCGCGTAGGCCGTGGACCCGGTCGGCGTGGCGACGATCAGGCCGTCGGCCTTCTGGCTGCACACGAACTGGCCGTCGATGTACAACTCGAACTCGATCATCCGCGTCGACTTGCCGGGGTGCAGCACCACATCGTTGAGGGCGTCGCCCTGGCCGATGGCTTCGCCGTGGCGGCGCACTTCGGCTTGCAGCAGGAAGCGGTTTTCCACCAGGTAATGGCCGTCCAGCACCTTGGCCACTTCGACTTCCAGCTCGTCGGGGCGAATATCGGTGAGGAACCCCAGGCTTCCGCGGTTGATCCCCAGCACCGGCACGTTATGCCGCGCCAGCGCCCGGGCGGCGCCCAGCAGGCTGCCGTCGCCGCCCACCACGATCACCATGTCGCAGACTTCACCGAGCATCTTGCGCGACGAGGTCTGCAGGCCATGGCCCGGGAGGATTTCAGCGATGGTGTCTTCGAGGATCACGTGCAGGTGGCGCTCGAGCAGAAACTTTTTCAGTCGGCGGACGGTGTCCAGCACCTGGGTACTGCCCAGGCGACCGATAATGCCGATATTGCGAAATTGCTCCATGGGGCTCCTGCGGGGTTCGGGTTCTGCAAAAAAGAACGATTATGGGCGAAAGCCGGCGTTACACAAAATCCTTTGTCGCCGCAAACCCCAGACGACAACGGTTCTCAGCCCCCTTCCCGGCTGTAAAAGGCTATGCTCGGACCATGACTCTGTTCCCTGATTTGCAGCACCTGCCCCGCCAACTGCGTCACCCCGAGGTGCGCGATCTCGCGTGGGTGATGCTCGCCCCGCCGATGCTCGCGCAAACGCCGTGGCCACAACGCCACCCGCTGACCGGCAGCGACTGGGTGCAGGCGCCGCATTTGCTGGAGCAGTGGCTGCGCCAGCTGGACCAGGACAGCAGTGCCTTGCTGCATTGGCTGAGCCAGGCACGCACCCGCCGGCTGGGGTTGTATTACGAACGGCTGTGGCAATTCGCCGTGCAACATGCGCCGGGCGTGGAGCTGCTGGCGGCCAACCTGCCGATCCGCCAGGCCGGGCATACCCTGGGCGAGCTGGACATGCTGCTGCGGGACCGTGACGGTGTGCATCATCTGGAACTGGCGATCAAACTCTACCTCGGGCCCCAGGACGGTAATGGCAGGGACACCGCGCAATGGCTCGGCCCCGGCTGTCATGACCGGCTCGACCGCAAGCTGGCCCACCTGGCCCAGCACCAACTGCCGATTTCCGCCCGGCCGGAGAGCCGCGAGGTCCTGGCCGCGCTGGATATCCAGGCTTTTGATGCCCATCTGTGGCTGGGCGGGTATCTGCTCTACCCATGGCCGGGCATGGCGCAGGCGCCGCAGGGCGCGCATCCCCAACACCTGAATGGCCGCTGGCTGCATCAGCGCGATTGGTCGAGGTTTATCGAGCAAAGCCCGGCAGGACGCTGGCAACCGCTGCCCCGCCACGCATGGCTGGCGCCGGCGCACTACCCGGCGAACGAGGCCTGGGACGCGGCCCGGATGCAGCACTGGCTAACCGAACTGGACCCCATGGCGCCCGCGCAGTTGCTGGTGCGCCTGGTGGAAAACAGCGAACGCGAATGGGAAGAAGCCGAACGGTTGTTTCTGGTGGCGGATCTTTGGCCGAACGTGCCGGCGCTTACAGGTTATCGATATGCCGATAGTCAATCTGTAACCCCATAGCCAGCTGCTTTGAACGGCCCAACCGAATCGGGCCGCGCTCGATGTCCACCAGCAAGCCCGGGCAGTCCAGCGGCGGCAGCCCTGCCACATCTTTCAGCCGTCCATCGGTGATCACCAGCAACCGCTGCTGCTCCACCGGGTAACGCTTGCGACGAGCCGCCAACCAGTGCCCCGCTTCGTTCAGCGCTGCCAACAATGGCGTGCCACCGCCTGCACCGAGGCCATCAAGCCAATGACCCAGCCCTTTTGCCGCCTTTAATCCCTGCACCTGCCACTTTGGCGATTGCCCGCTCGCGGTGAGCAACGCCATGCGCGCCCGCTGTCGATAGGCATCGTCGAACAGTTGGGCCAGTAATCCCTTGGCATCGCTAAGCGCCTGATGCCGCCGGGTGGAGGCCGAAGCATCGACAATCACCAGCCACAACTCATGGGGCGTACGGCTACGCAGTTGATACAACAAATCTTCGCGGCGTTGCGGCCGCCCGCCGAGCAAGGTGCCCGGCCAGTTGATCGAACCTTCGGCCGCGCTGCGCACCTGGCCGTGCCGGCCCTTGTTCAGTCGACCCGCCTTGGGCCGTGCATCCGCCCCCGCGTCAGGTTTGGGGCGGATGCCTAGGGCTTTTTTGGCCAGGTGGGCACATCACGGCGAGCACCTATCGGCAAGGCGGGTGCGGGCATGTCGCCCCATTGGCCCTGGCCTTCAGGTGCATCATTGGGCTTGGGTGATTGACCGCCAGCGGGCGGCGTTGCAGGCGGGGATTGCTCCTGACGACGATGGCGCAGGGCAAATTCCGCGACCGCTTCGATATCTTCTTCGCTGATAGCCGTCGCACCCCGCCAGGCCGCATGGGCACGTGCGCCACGCAGCCAGACCAGGTCGGCGCGCAAGCCATCGACGCCGGCGGCAAAGCAGCGCTCGGTAATCTGCGCCAGCGCCTGGTCATCCAACGGGATGCTCTCCAGCAATGCGCGAGCCCGGGTGCAGCGCTCACGCAACGCGGCCTGCCGGTCGGCCCATTGCCCGCAGAAACCCTGAGGGTCGCTGTCGAAATCCAGGCGGCGACGGATGATCTGCCCGCGTTCGGCCGGCTGGGTGTGCCCGCTCAGCGCCACGTTGAAACCAAACCGGTCGAGCAATTGCGGGCGCAACTCGCCCTCTTCCGGGTTCATGGTGCCGATCAGTACAAAACGCGCCGAATGCCGGTGGGAAATCCCGTCGCGCTCGACCAGGTTGGTGCCGCTGGCGGCCACGTCCAGCAGCAGGTCCACCAGGTGGTCGGGCAGCAGGTTGACTTCATCGACATAGAGCACGCCGCCGTCGGCCTTGGCCAGCACGCCGGGGGAAAACTGTGCGCGGCCCTCACTGAGTGCCGCGTCCAGATCGAGTGTGCCCACCAGCCGCTCTTCGGTGGCGCCCAACGGCAGCGTGACGAACTGGCCGCTGGCGAGCAGGTCCGCCAGGCCACGGGCCAGGGTGGACTTGGCCATGCCGCGCGGGCCTTCAATCAGCACGCCACCGATCTTCGGGTCGATGGCCGTCAGGCACAGGGCCAGTTTCAAGTCGTCGGCGCCGACCACAGCGGACAGCGGGAAATGTGGAATGTCGGTCATCAACTGCCTTCTTCTATATCCAACAACAGGTTTTCCAACGCCTCGCGGTACGCCCCAGGCTCCTGCCACATGCCGCGTTGCTGGGCTTCGAGCATGCGTTCGGTCATGTCCCGCAGGGCATCCGGGTTGTGCTGCTGCACAAAGGCGCGGGTGTCCGGGTCCAGCAAGTAGGCATCCGCCAGCAACGCGTATTGATGATCGTCGATCAACGCCGTCGTAGCGTCGAACGCGAACAGATTATCCACGGTGGCCGCCATCTCGAACGCGCCTTTGTAGCCGTGGCGCTTCACCCCTTCGGTCCACTTCGGGTTGGCCGCACGGGCACGAATCACCCGGTTCAACTCTTCCTTCAACGTGCGGATCTTCGGCAGGTCCGGCTGGCTGTGGTCACCATGATAGCTGGCGGCCTTGTCGCCGCTCAGGGTTTCCACGGCGGCGAGCATGCCGCCCTGGAATTGGTAGTAATCATTGGAGTCGAGCAGGTCATGCTCGCGGTTGTCCTGGTTTTGCAACACCGCCTGCACCTGGCTCAAACGCTGGGCAAACTGTTCGCGGGCGGCGGTGCCTTCGTCGGAGCCGCCATAGGCGTAGCCGCCCCAGTTCAGGTAAACCTCCGCCAGGTCTTCGCGGCTCTGCCACAAGCGCCCATCAATCGCGCCCTGCACGCCGGCACCATAGGCACCGGGCTTGGCACCGAAGATCCGCCAACCAGCCTGCTTCGCCGCCGCGTCCTCGTCCAGGCCCGACAGGCGCAAAGCCTCGCGCTCACTGCGCACCTTGGCCGCCAGAGGGTTCAGGTCGTCGGGTTCGTCCAGCGCCGCCACGGCTTGCACCGCCGCATCGAACAGGCGGATCAGGTTGGCGAACGCATCGCGGAAGAATCCCGACACGCGCAAGGTCACATCCACCCGTGGCCGGTCCAGCAGGCTGATGGGCAGGATTTCAAAGTCATCCACCCGCTGGCTGCCCGTGGCCCACACCGGGCGCACGCCCATCAGCGCCATGGCCTGGGCAATGTCGTCGCCGCCGGTGCGCATGGTGGCAGTGCCCCACACCGACAGGCCGAGTTGGCGCAAGTGGTCGCCATGATCCTGCAGGTGACGCTCAAGGATCAGGTTCGCCGACTGGAAGCCGATGCGCCAGGCAGTGGTGGTGGGCAGGTTGCGCACATCCACCGAGAAAAAGTTGCGACCGGTGGGCAACACGTCCAGGCGGCCCCGGCTCGGCGCGCCGCTGGGCCCGGCCGGGACGAAGCGCCCGTTCAAGGCATCCAGCAACCCGCGCATTTCCGCCGGGCCGCAGGCATCCAGGCGTGGCGCGACGACGATGCGCAAGCTCTCGATCACCGCCTTGACGTCTTCCCAGCCGGGCTCTTCAAGCTGCTCCACGGCACCTTCCAGCGCCTGCTCGATCAAGCGCGCGGCATACAGCTCCAGGCGTTCACGGGTGTCGCCGGCGGTGCGCCACAACTGCGTGTCGATCTTCTGCAGCACCAATGGCCGGCGCCCGGTCCACGGCTCGGCCAGGGCGCAGTCCAGCGGATCGAAGCCCAGGTCGAAGGCCTTGGCCAATACCCGCAGCAGGCTCGATTGCGGCCCGCGCCCATCGCCACGCGGAATACGCAACAACGCCAGCAAGGTGTCGATGCGCAAGCGGCCCTCGGGTGACTCGCCGAAAATGTGCAGGCCATCGCGAATCTGCGACTCCTTCAAGTCACACAGGTAGGTGTCCAGGCGCGGCAGCCAGATCGCCGCATCGGCGTCGCTGTCGAGATTTTCGTCCAGGGCCAGTTCCTGGTCGATGCGGGTTTCGCGCACCAGCTTGAGGATGTCCTTTTGCAGTTCGCGGGCACGCCGTGGGTCGAGCAGTTGTGCCTCGTAATACTCGTCGGCCAGCAACTCCAGGTCGCGCAACGGCCCATAGGTTTCGGCGCGGGTCAGCGGCGGCATCAGGTGGTCGATGATCACGGCCTGGGTGCGGCGCTTGGCCTGGGCGCCCTCGCCCGGGTCATTGACGATAAACGGGTAGATATTCGGCAGCGGCCCCAGTAGTGCGTCGGGCCAGCAGTTCTCGGAAAGCCCGACGCCCTTGCCCGGCAGCCATTCCAGGTTGCCGTGCTTGCCAACGTGGATCACGCCGTGGGCGCCGTAGGTGTGGCGCAACCAGAAGTAGAACGCCAGGTAGCCATGGGGCGGCACCAGGTCCGGGTCGTGATAGACCGCACTCGCGTCCACCTGGTAACCCCGGGCCGGCTGGATGCCGACGAAGGTCAGGCCCAAACGCAGGCCCGCGATCATCATGCGGCCGTCGCGGAACATCGGATCGCTATGAGGTGTACCCCAGCGTGCCAACACGGCCTGGCGATTGGACTCGGGCAAGCGGTTGAACATCGCCTCGTAGTCATCCAGCGCCAGGCTCTGATGACACGGACGCAAGTCGAGGCTGTCCAGGTCGTTGCTGACGCCGCCCAAGAGCGCCTGGATCAGTGCCGTTCCGCTTTCCGGCAGCTCGTCCGGCAGCGGATAACCTTGGATTTTCAGTGCCCGCAGGATATTCAGCGCGGCGGCTGGGGTGTCTAGACCCACGCCGTTGCCGATACGTCCGTCCCGGGTCGGGTAGTTGGCGAGGATCAGCGCGATACGCTTTTCGCCATTCGGCACGCGCGCCAGTTCGACCCAGCGCCGCGCCAGTTCGGCGACAAAGTCCATGCGCTCCGGCTGTGCGCGATAGCACACCACATCCGACTGGCTGCGCTCACTGCGCCAGGCCAGGTCCTTGAAGCTGATGGGCCGGCTGATGATGCGCCCGTCCAGTTCCGGCAACGCGATGTGCATCGCCAGGTCACGTGGGCCGAGGCCTTGCTCGCTGGCCTGCCAGCCGGGCTCGTTGTCCTGGGCGCAAATCGCCTGGATCACCGGAATATTGCGGCGAAACGGCCGCAGGTGCGGCGCTTCGGGGCTGGACTGGGCAAAACCGGTGGTGTTCAGAATCACCGAGGCGTGCACCTCGTCCAGCAAATCCTCGACCACGGTCAGGCAGCCGGGCTCTTTCAAACTGGCCACCGCCATCGGCAGCGGGTTGAGACCCGCGGCCTGCAAGCGCTGGCAAAAAACATCGATAAAGCCGGTGTTGGCCGCCTGCAAATGGGAGCGGTAGAACAGCACCGCCGCCACGGGAAAATCAGCTTGCCAGTCAGCCTGCCAATCGTTGAGACGGGCATTGGCTTTATGCGGATGATAAATCGCCGTGCGCGGCAGGGTTTGCGGCTCGCTCCAGGCGTAATCGCGGCCAAGGTAGCCGGCGGCCAGGCAACGATAGAAATCCAGCGCATTCCCCAAACCACCCTGGCGCAGGAAGTGCCAGAGCCGGTCACGTTCCTCGGCGCCCACGGTGCTGAGGCCACTGAGTTCCGGGTCCGGGCGATCATCCCCCGGCACCAGGATCAGCTGCACGCCGCGCTCGGCCAACTCCACCAGGCGCTCGATACCGTAGCGCCAATAACCGATGCCGCCGTGCAGCGAAATCAGGATGACCTTGGCGTGGCGCAGCACCTCATCCACATACAGGTCGACCGAAGCATGGTTCTGCACCTGCATCGGGTTGGCCAGGCGCAGGCTCGGGTAATCCTCGGGCAACTGCTGGGCCGCTTCGGCCAGCAGCGCCAGGCTGGAATCACCGCTGCACAGGATCACCAGCTCGGCGGGGGTTTGCCCAAGGTCGGCGATGTTGTCATCCGAAACGAAACCGCCGGGCTGGGTCCTGAGCAGATGCATGGTTTAAACGCTGAGGGCAGCGCGCAGTTGCGCTTCGAGCAACGCGGCGTCGAGTTCCTGGCCGATCAGCACCAGGTGCGTGGCGCGCGGCTCATCGGCGCGCCAGGCGCGGTCGAAGTGCTTGTCGAAACGCGTGCCCACGCCCTGGATCAGCAGGCGCATCGGCTTGTTCGGGATCGCCGCGAAGCCCTTGACCCGCAGGATGCCGTGCTTGACCACCAGTTGGGTCAGGGCGTCCAGCAGCAGGCTTTCGTCGGCCTGAGGCAGTTCGATGGAGATGGAGTCGAAGGCATCGTGGTCGTGGTCGTCCTCACCTTCGTGATGATGATCGTGATGGCTGTGGCGGCCGTCGATGTGTTCTTCCGAGCCCGCGCCCAGGCCGATCAATACGTCCAGCGGCAGGCGACCGCTGCTGGCTTCGATGATTTTGACCGCCGGCGGCAGTTCTTCTGCCACTTCCAGGCGCACACGGGCCAGGTCTTCAGGGCTGATCAGGTCGGACTTGTTGAGGATCACCAGGTCGGCGCTGGCCAGTTGGTCAGCGAACAGCTCGTGCAGGGGGGATTCGTGGTCCAGGTTCGGGTCGAGCTTGCGCTGGGCGTCAACCTGGTCCGGGAAGGCGGCGAACGTGCCGGCGGCCACGGCTGGGCTGTCGACCACGGTGATCACGGCGTCAACGGTGCAGGCGCTGCGGATTTCCGGCCACTGGAACGCCTGGACCAAGGGTTTTGGCAGGGCCAGGCCCGAGGTTTCGATGAGGATATGGTCGAGGTCGCCGCGACGGGCCACCAGTTCGCGCATCACCGGGAAGAACTCTTCCTGGACCGTGCAGCACAGGCAGCCATTGGCCAATTCGTAGACGCGGCCGTTCGCCTCTTCTTCGGTACAGCCGATGGAGCATTGCTTGAGGATTTCACCGTCAATGCCCAGCTCGCCGAACTCGTTGACGATCACCGCGATGCGGCGCCCCTGGGCGTTATCCAGCATGTGGCGCAGCAAGGTGGTCTTGCCCGAGCCGAGGAAGCCGGTAACGATGGTGACGGGGAGTTTGGCCAGTGTTTTCATCGGATGCCCTTTGGGGCGGGCATACGGGACGAGTGGCCCTGCGCAGGTGCGCAGAAGCAGAATTCGCCACCGGATCACCCCGCCCGGTTGAAGTAGAAAATCGGTTGCGAGGCAGGTCTCCTGGCTTGGGGCTTGCCGGCGGTGATGCCGGCGCTGGCTGCGCCTTCCCGCCTTGTTCAGGCAGTGGCGTGGCAGTCAGATAAACCCTTTACAGTTGCGGGGGCAGCCGCGGCATTGACCGCGTTCCCTTCTTAGCTTCGGCCTGGGCCGAAGAACCTCGAAGGTGCAAGGCTACGCAGTGCGCGGGGACGGGTCAATGTCCGAGCGTTTGGCACTAAGCAGCGCCAGGCGCTCCAGCATGCCTTCGCTCGCCGCCGGACCGGCCTGGACGCTGCATTGCTCGACGGACACGCGTGCACCGTCGGCGTCCACCACCGCCACTTCCACCGGGCGCCGGGTTTTCCGGTCGACCAATTGCAGACTTTCACCTTCGTTGGCGAAATGGCGGTTGCCCCAGCCGATGAACGCCATGATCACCACCCGGAAATCCTCGCCAACCGGCGTCGGTACGTACTCGAAACGGGGCGGCCGCTCGCTGTATTGCCGGCGCTCCAGCAGCCCCGCTTCCACCAGGCTGTTGAGCCGGCGGGTGAGCATGTTCGGAGCGATTCCCAGGCTCTGGGAAAACTCGTCAAAACGCCGCAAACCTTGCAGCGCGTCGCGCATGATCAGGATGCTCCACCACTCGCCTACCCGTTCCACTCCACGGGCTACCGGGCATTCGGCATTCACCAGCGACTTACGTTGCATTGCAGTTCCTCTTTGGGGCGGCTACGGAAATTTCAGCTATCGGATGTTACTTTCATAATGATAGTTTCGTCCATGCATTGCTACCAACCTGAAATTTGCGGAGCTAAGCGATCATGAGTAAGCGAATTGTTGTGACCGGCATGGGTGCAGTGACACCGCTGGCAACCGGCGTGGAACAGACCTGGAAGCGCCTGCTGGCCGGTGAATCCGGGATTCGCAGGCTACCCGAGGCATTGATCGGCGACCTGGCAATCAGCATCGGCGGCCAAGTGTTGGACCGCATCCAGGACCCTGAAGCCGGCTTTGACCCGGACACTGTCATCCCGGCCAAGGAACAACGCAAGATGGACCGGTTCATCGTGTTTGCCCTGGCCGCCGCGCAAGAGGCCCTGGCCCAGGCTGGCTGGAGTCCGCAGACGCCATCGCAGCAGGAACGTACCGCGACAATCATCGCCTCCGGCGTGGGTGGTTTTCCCGCGATTGCCGAGGCCGTTCGTACGGCTGACAGCAAAGGGCCTCGCCGCCTGTCGCCGTTCACGATCCCGTCATTCCTCGGCAACATGGCGGCCGGGCACGTGTCGATCCAGCATCAACTGAAAGGTCCGCTGGGCTCCCCCGTCACTGCCTGCGCCGCCGGCGTACAGGCGATTGGTGATGCTGCGCGAATGATCCGTGCCGGCGAAATCGACATCGCCGTGTGTGGCGGCGCCGAAGCCTGCATCCACCGGGTCAGCCTCGGCGGTTTCGCGGCGGCGCGTGCGCTGTCGAGCGATTACAACGACACGCCGGCATTGGCCTCCCGCCCGTTCGATCAAGGCCGCGACGGGTTTGTGATGGGCGAAGGTGCCGGGCTGTTGGTGATCGAGGAACTGGAGCATGCATTGGCTCGCGGGGCGACGCCTATTGCAGAGCTGGTGGGCTACGGCACCAGCGCCGACGCCTATCACATGACCTCGGGCCCGGAAGATGGCTCGGGTGCACGCAGGGCAATGGAACTGGCGATCGCGCAGGCAGGGATCAGCGCCGCACAGATCCAGCACTTGAACGCCCATGCCACGTCGACCCCCGTAGGCGACAACGGCGAACTGGCAGCGATCAATACGCTGTTCGGTGCAAATGCCAGCGTCGCGATCAGCGCCACCAAGTCGGCGACCGGCCATCTGTTGGGCGCCGCGGGCGGGATCGAGGCGATCTTCACCGTGCTCGCCCTGCGCGACCAGATTGCCCCGGCGACCCTCAACCTGGACAACCCGGACCCCGCTGCCGAAGGACTGGATATGGTCCGGGGCCAAGCTCGGTCGTTGCCGATTGAATACGCGATTTCCAATGGGTTTGGATTCGGCGGCGTGAATGCCAGCGTGCTGTTCAAACGCTGGCAATAACCCGGCGATTTGACGCCCATCGCCCGCCCATGCTCTCCTACACATCTTGTTTCGGGTGCCCTTCACAGGGTGAAACGGGAAACCGGTGAGTCATGTTCCTTTACTCAAGGGCGTAACGAGTCCGGTGCTGCCCCCGCAACGGTAAGCGAGTGAAGCATCAAAACCACTGTGCCTCTACGGCATGGGAAGGTGATGCTTTCAAGGCCCAGGCCCCTCGCAAGCCCGGAGACCGGCCCGAAAAAATCAGATAACAAACCCGCGGTGGGCGGGCGCTGTTCAGAACCCTGCGTGCCTGGCTCGCGGGGTTTTCATGCGCTCGTGTCACCCTGAAACCCTGAAGGGACGCGCCATGTCGATCATCAGCAGCACCGCCTCTACCGCCAGCACCACCGCCACCCTGAGCCAACGCCTGACTGCCGCCATAGGCGCGTCGATCCTCGGCGCGTGCCTGGTGTATTTCGCCGGTTTCTCGCACATCGAAGCGGTGCACAACGCCGCCCACGATACCCGCCACAGCGCTGCGTTCCCGTGCCACTGAGACCTGCCGACATGATCAAGCGTATTGCCCAAACCGCAGGTTTCACCGGCCTCCTGGCCGCCTTGCTGCTGACCTTGCTGCAAAGCTTCTGGGTTGCCCCGCTGATCCTGCAGGCGGAAACCTTCGAAAACGCCCCGGCCGCGACCGAGGTGCATGAACATGCCGATGCCACGGCCCACACCCACGACGCTGAAGCCTGGGAGCCGGAAGATGGCTGGCAGCGTGTGCTGTCGACTACGGGCGGTAACCTGGTGGTCGCCGTAGGTTTTGCCCTGATGCTTGCCGGCCTGTACACCCTGCGTGCACCGACCCGTACGGCCCAAGGCCTGCTATGGGGCCTGGCCGGTTACGCCACCTTTGTGTTGGCGCCGACCCTGGGCTTGCCGCCTGAATTGCCGGGGACTGCGGCGGCAGACCTGGCGCAACGGCAAATCTGGTGGATCGGCACTGCCGCTTCGACCGCTGCCGGTATCGCGCTGATCGTGTTCGGTCGTAACTGGCTGCTGAAAATCCTGGGCGTGGCGATCCTGGCTGTGCCCCATGTGATTGGCGCACCACAGCCGGAAGTCCACTCGATGCTGGCGCCGGAGGCTCTGGAAGCTCAATTCAAGATCGCCTCGCAGTTGACCAACGTTGCCTTCTGGCTGGCGCTGGGCTTGATCAGTGCCTGGCTGTTTCGCCGTAACCGTGATGGTCAGTATTCGGCATGATCCTGGCGGTTGGCCTGGGGTGTCAGCGGGGTTGTTCTGTCGACATCCTGCGTGAACTGTTCAACGCCGCCCTCGCCGAGGGTGGCATTGAGCGTCAGCGCATCACTGCGCTGGCCAGCCTTGATCTCAAGCAGGATGAGCCGGGGCTACTTGAGTTGGCAGAGATTCTGGAGCTGCCTTTGGTGGTTTTCAGTGCGGCGCAATTGGCGCCCTATGAAGATCGATTGAGCCATAAGTCGGAGACGGTTTTTGCTTATACCGGTTGCTACGGCATCGCGGAAAGTGCGGCCCTGGCACTGGCAGAACAGCTGTCTCAAAGCCCTGCCACCCTGCTGATCACCCGCAAAAAAACCGCCCAGGCCACCTTTGCATTGGCTTGCGCCGGCTGAATTCCCGATAATCGTCAGCCTCGATCATGAGCAATCTTCATCTGGAAGGCTGCTCGCGTGCTTTTTTTCACAGGAATGAATCCATGACTGTCTTTTTCATCGGCGCAGGCCCAGGCGATCCGGAATTGATCACGGTCAAGGGGCAGCGGCTGATTCGCAGTTGCCCGGTGATCATCTATGCCGGTTCGCTGGTGCCGGCGGCGGTGCTTGAAGGGCATCAGGCGGAGCTGGTGGTTAACAGTGCGGAGTTGCATCTGGAGCAGATCATTGGGCTGATCAAGACGGCCCATGAGAAAGGCCAGGATGTGGCGCGGGTGCATTCCGGGGATCCGAGTTTGTACGGGGCGATTGGGGAGCAGATTCGGCTTTTGCGGGAGCTTGGGATTGGGTTTCAGATCATTCCCGGAGTGACGGCGGTGGCGGCTTGTGCGGCGTTGTTGGAGGCTGAGCTGACATTGCCGGACATTGCACAGAGTGTGATTTTGACGCGGTATGCGGATAAGACGGCGATGCCTGAGGGTGAGGTGTTCAGTAGCCTGGCGCAGCATGGGACGACCATGGCGATTCACCTGGGGGTGAATCATCTGGAGAAGATCGTGGCTGAGTTGGTGCCTCACTATGGGGAGGATTGTCCGATTGCGGTGGTGCATCGGGCGACCTGGCCGGATCAGGATTGGGCCATTGGTACGCTGGCGGATATTGCCGGGAAGGTGGCAGCCAAGGGGTTTCGGCGTACGGCGTTGATTCTGGTGGGTCGGGTTTTGGCCAGTGACAGTTTTGGTGAGTCGTCGTTGTATCGTGCGGGGCATGCGCATTTGTATCGGCCCTGAGGGGGATGGGGTACATATCCGTTATTTAGGTAACGGCGGCTTATGGTTCCGCTCTTACAGCGGCTCACTTTTGAACAGCGCAAAAGTAAGCAAAACGCTCTTGCCCC
>NZ_JACAOX010000045.1:7895-36711 GCF_013386015.1 Pseudomonas sp. B6001 | reverse complement strand
GATGCGGCGACCCGACAAGCCAGCTCCCACATTTGAACCGTGCCCGCTTTAGCTTTTGATTTTGATCTTAGGCACACCGAGCCTAAGCGAGGTGCCGAGTGGTGGGGCAAGAGCGTTTTGCTTACTTTTGCGCTTTTCAAAAGTGAGCCGCTGTAAGAGCGGAACCAATAGCAGCCGTGACCGCAGCAACGGATATGTACCCATAACCCCGCCATCCCCCCCGCCATCCCCCCGCATTGCACCCGCAGCCCAGAGCCGATAGTCTTGCAAATCATTACCAGCCCAATCGCCCCAGCACCCCCGGGCCCATTGGGTAAAAGGAGAGGTTTGTGAACATCGGACAGTTCGCCTTTCAACGCCAGGTTGAAAATCTATACGTCGACCACAACGCCTGGCTACGTACCCTGTTGCGCCGCAAGCTGGGCAACGCATTCGACGCCGCCGACCTGGCCCACGACGTCTACCTGCAACTCATGCGCAAGGGCCAACTCCCGCCCACCGGCGAATCCCGGCGACACCTGACCCAGATCGCCAACGGCCTGGTCATCGACCTCTACCGCCGCCGCCAGATCGAATCCGCCTACCTGCAAGCCCTGGCCCTGTTGCCCGAACCCTGCGCCCCCGATGAAGAAACCCGCGCCCTGGCCATCGAGGCCCTGATCCAAATCGACGCCGCCCTGCACAGCCTGCCACCCAAGGCGCGCCAGGCCCTGTTGCTGTGCAAGCTCGATGGCCTGAGCTACCGCGAGATCGCCGCCAAGCTCCAGGTCTCCGTCTCCTCGGTGGAAAAGTATATCGCCGCCGGCCTGCTGGCCTGCTACCAGACCCTGTACGGTTGACCCTCGCAATGTCGACCGAGCAGCCAATCTCCCCGGATATCATCGAGCGCGCCGCCGCCTGGATGGCCCGCCTGTGGGCCGATGACGCCAGCGCCGAAGACCACGCCAACTGCCTGCACTGGCGCGCCGAACATCCCCACCACGAACTGGCCTGGACGCGCCTGCTGGGCTTCGAGCAAAAACTCCACAGCATCCCCGCGCCGGTGGCCAGGCACAGCCTGGCCGAACCCGACGCTCCCGACTCCCCCGACCGCCGGAGCACCCTGCGCCTGCTGGGCCTGTTGGTCGCAGCCGGTGGCCTCACCTACGGCGTGCGCCACACAGACGCCTGGCAACTGGCGAGTGCCGGCCATAGCACCCGCACCGGTGAAGTTCGCGAAGTGGTATTGCCCGACGGTACCCGCCTGGTATTGGGCCCGGCTTCAGCAATTGACGTGCAGTTCGATGACGACCAGCGCCTGGTGCTGCTGCGGGCCGGCGAGGTCTTCATCACGACCGCGCCGTCACCCCGGCCGTTTCGGGTGCAGAGTCGCCAGGGCGTGTTTCATGCCCTGGGCACGCGCTTCAGCCTGCGCCAATGCGACGACGGCAACTGCCAGTTGGCCGTGCTTGAGGGCGCCGTGCAGGTGCAGCCCGACCATGGCGCAGGTGCGCGGGTGGAGGCAGGTCAAGGCGCCACGGTTTCCAGGGACACCGTGCAGCCGACCGCAGCAGTGACTGACCGCAGCATCGCCTGGGTCAAGGGCCTGTTGGTGGCCGATGGTACCCGGCTCGACGAACTGATCGCCGAGCTGGGACGCTACCGCACCGGTGTACTGCGCTGTGCGCCTGAGGTGGCGATGCTGCGGGTCAGCGGTGTATTGCACCTGGACAACACCGACCTGGCGCTGGACAACCTGGCCGCCGCGTTGCCGATCCAGGTGGTGCGGCGCACCCGCTATTGGGTGACGGTCCGCGCCCCTGCCTGAAAATTCCTTGAGGTTTCGATTGAGGGTTTTGGCCGCTCGTTCGGAAGATAAGGTAAGGGCGAGCAAAGGCTCATTCAGTCAGGGAGACTTCATGAGTAACAAGGATGTGGCTGCGGCCAAACCCAGTGGGCGCGGCGCGGTCTCGCAAGTGTTGCGGCCGGTGCGCGGGCGACTGATCGCTGCGGCACTGCTGGCCGGTGTGGGCAGTATGCTGACGCTGGTGCCGCTGGGGGGCATTGTGCATATCGCCAGGGTCGCCCTCGGCGCGCCGTCGATGGCCCAGGCATCGGGCGAGGTCTGGTTGACCATCAGCCTCAGCCTGGCGAGCCTGTTCGCGGGCCTGCTGTTGATGACAGTTGCGGAGACGGTCGCGCACCTGGCCGACAACCACATCACTCGCCACTTGCGCCTGGCCATCGCCCAGCGCCTGAGCCAGGTGCCGCTGGGCTGGTTCACCGAGCGGGCGTCGGGCGAGGTCAAGCAGGCAATGCAGGATGACATCGGCACCCTGCACAGCC
This sequence comes from Pseudomonas sp. B6001, assembly GCF_013386015.1. NCBI lineage: Bacteria > Pseudomonadati > Pseudomonadota > Gammaproteobacteria > Pseudomonadales > Pseudomonadaceae > Pseudomonas > Pseudomonas sp. B6001. The sequence goes on along the minus strand of NZ_JACAOX010000045.1, from coordinate 34,386 downwards.
TGACTGCGCATTTCTACACCACCGTGGGCCGTTGTGCCGGGGCCGTGCTGCTGTCGGCGGCTTATCTGTTCATGGTGGACTGGCGCATGGCGCTGGTCTCGCTGTTGCCGTTTCCGGGGTTTTTGCTGTTTTTTACCCGGGCGATGAAAGCCAGCGGCAGCCACATGCAGTCCTTTGTCGAGCGCATGACCCGGGTCAATAACGCGGTGGTCGAGTTCGTCAACGGCATTCCGGTGGTCAAGGCCTTCGGTGCCACCGGCAAGGCCCACGCCAGTTACCGCAAGGCGGTAGATGATTTCAGCGAAGCCTTCGTTGAGTTCACCCGTCCACTGGTGGGGACGATGGCCAATGCCAACGCGATGATCGCCCCGGTGACGGTGCTCGCCATGGTGCTGACGTTTGGCCTGGTGTTTGTCAGCCTGGGCTGGATCAGCGCGGTGGAGGTGCTGCCGTTCGCCATCGTTGCACCGGGCATTTGCGCGCCACTGATGCTGCTGAGTTACATCGTGCATGATCTGGACAACGCCACCGGCGCGGCCCAGCGCGTGCAGGCACTGCTGGCGACGCCGGTGCTGGCGCAGGTGGAGCCGGGGTGCGAACGCTTGCCCAAGGACGCCGAAGTACGCGTCGAAAACCTCGGGTACGCCTACGACCCGCAGCACCCGGTACTGTCGAACATCAGCTTCACCCTCAAGCCTGGCACCGTAACCGCCATCGTCGGCGCCTCGGGTTCGGGCAAGTCGACCCTGGCGCGCCTGCTGCTGCGGTTTTTTGACCCGACCGAGGGGCGTATCACCCTGGGCGGCGTCGACCTGCGGCAGATCGAGACCTCGCAGCTCTACAACCTGATCGGCTTTGTGCTGCAAGAGGTGCGCCTGGTCCACGCCAGCGTTGCCGAAAACATCGCCCTCGGCCGGCCCAGCGCCAGCCGCAAGGAAATCGAGGCGGCCGCACGGGCCGCGAATATTCATGAGTGCATCATCGGCTTGCCACGGGGCTATGCCTCGGTGATCGGCGAGGACGCGCAGTTGTCCGGTGGCGAGCAGCAGCGTATCAGCATCGCCCGCGCAGTATTGCTGGCGCCGCCGGTGCTGGTGCTGGATGAACCCACGGCCGCCGCCGATGCCGCAAACGAGGTGGCAATCCAGGAGGCGCTGTCGCGCTTTGCCCAAGGACGCACGCTGTTGGTGATTGCCCATCGCCTCGATACCGTGATGCACGCCGACCACATCATCGTGCTGGAAAATGGCCGTATTGTTGAACAGGGCACCCATCCTCGACTGATCGCGCAAGAGGGCCGCTATGCACGCCTGTGGGCGTCGGGCGGTTACAAACAGACCCGCGAACAGGCGCTGCCGACATGCTGAAAACCTTTATCGAACTGTTGGGCGATGACGGGCCGGTCTTCCGTCGCTATGTCGGGAAAGTGATGTTCTACGGTGCGCTGTGCGGGCTGACCCTCGCCGCCCTGGTGCCGGTACTCACCGACATGCTCAACGGTGATCTGGCCGAAGCGGCGTTGTGGCTGGTGGTGTTCCTGGCGGCGGTGGCGACGTGTTGGGCCACGCGACGCGAGGTTGAAAAGGCTGGCGTCGCGGTGGGTGTGGCGGTGCTGCAAGGCGGGCGCCAGCGCATCGGCGACCATGTGGCCGAACTGCCTGTCGGCTGGTTCACGCCTGATAACACGGCGCGGCTCAACCAGGTGGTGACCCAGGGCATGATGGCCGTGGCTCAGCTGCCGGCCCATGTATTTACTCCGGTGCTCAGCGGCGTGGTGACGCCATTGGTGCTGGTACTGGCGTTGTTTGTGCTGCACTGGAAAATGGGCCTGATTGCCTTGCTGGCGTTGCCGATTCTCGGCGGCGCGTTCTGGCTCAGCGCCCGCCTTGGGCGGCGCGCCGACCGGGCGTTCCAGCGCAGCTCGGCCGACACCAGCCAGCGCATGCTGGAGTTCGCCCAGTCGCAGTCGGTGTTGCGTGCGTTCAGTGGCGGCGGCAGCTCGGTGTTCCTGCAACGGGCGATCGAGCAGCAGCACGTGACCGGGGCGCGCCTGATCCTGCTGTCCGCCACCTCGATTCTGCTGAACATGTGGCTGGTGCAGGTGGTGTTCGCGGCCTTGTTGATCGCCGCCGCGCTCTGGCTTGACGCTTACCTGGGAAATGCCTTGCACGTGGGCTCGGTGATTGCGGTGATGGTGTCGCTGTTGCTGGTCAGCCGCTTCATCGACCCGTTGCTGGAGGTGGCCGGCTATGGCGAAACGTTGCGCGGCGCCGGGGTGCAGCTTGAGGCGGTGCGCGAGATATTGGCCGCGTCGCCCCTGAAGGCGTCGAGCGCGCCGCAATCTCCACGGGATGCCTCGGTGGAACTGTTCGATGTGAGCTTTCGCCACGCGGCCGGTTCAAGGGACGTGCTGCGCGGGGTGAACCTGCGTATCGAGCCCGGCAGCATGACGGCGCTGGTAGGGGCTTGCGGCTCAGGCAAGACCACGCTATTGCGATTGGTCGCGCGGTTTTTCGAGGTCAGCCAGGGCCAGGTGTGTATCGGTGGCGTGGACGTACGACAGATGTCCGGCGAGCAGCTCAACGCGCAGATCAGCCAGATCTTCCAGGACACGTACCTGTTCCAGGGCAGCGTCGCCGACAACATTCGCCTCGGCAAACCCGACGCCAGCGACGCACAAGTGTTGGAGGCCGCGCGGCAGGCCGGTGTGCAGGCGATTATCGAGCGCCTGCCCATGGGCCTGTCGACCACGGTGGGTGAGGGCGGGGCACGCCTGTCCGGTGGCGAGCGTCAGCGTGTCGCGATCGCCCGTGCGTTGATCAAGGGCGCGCCGATCCTGCTGGTGGACGAAGCCACGGCAGCACTGGACGCCGAGAACCAGGCGGTCATCGCCGAAACCCTGGCACGCTTGCGCGGCACATGCACGCTGATCGTGATCGCGCATCAGTTGTCGACGGTGGTGATGGCCGACCAGATCGTGGTGCTCGATGAAGGCCGGATCGTGGAGCAGGGCACGCCTGAGCAATTGACCGCAAGGCAAGGGCGCTATGCCCGGTTCCTCGCGCAGCGGCGAGCGTCGAAAGGCTGGCGTATCGCTTAGTGGACCCGCCAGGACGGCGGGTCCGAAGGGCAGGTCAGAGCTTCGGCAGTTGCCCGATGCGGCCCATCATTTCGGTGACGATCTGCAGGTCCAGCAGGAACTGGTCGACGGTCTTGAACTCGTTGTCGGTATGGCCGGTGTACTTGACCTCCGGCCGTGCCAGGCCGAATTGCACGCCGTTGGGCAGCTCATGCACCGAGGTAGCGCCGGCAGACGTGCCGTACTTGTGCTCCATGCCCAGGTTCTCGCTGGCCACCGCCAACAGCGCCTTGACCCACTCGCCCTCAGGGTTGCGGTACATCGGCTCGGCGATCGAGTAATCGAAGGTCACAGCCACATGGTTTTTCTTGGTCCAGGCGCTGAGCTTGTCGGCGATTTCGGCCTTGAGCGCTTCCGGTGACTTGCCCTTTGGCACCCGCAGGTTGACCGCCAGCTTGAAGGTAGTGTCATCTTCGCCCACATAGGTCAGCGAGGTGGTCAGCGGGCCCATGAACGCATCGGAGAAGCCCACGCCCAGCTTGGCGCCCAGGTAATCCAGGCCCCAGTTGTTGGCGGCGTAGTGCGCGGCGTCGGTGAACTGGTTGTGCTTGAGCGCGACCTTGCCGTCGAGGCTGTTGAGGAAGTCGAGGACCCTCGCTACCGGGTTCACCCCGGATTCCGGTTCGGAGGAGTGGGCGGACACGCCAGTGACGGTCAACTGAACGTCCTTGCCGACGACCTTGGCCGCCACTTCAAAGTCGCCGCCATTGCGCTTGGCGTACTCGCTGCCGGCCTTTTGCAGGCTGGCGGCCAGTTCGGCAGGCTTGTCGCTGAGCAATGTCACCACCGACGCCGACGGAATCTGGTTGGTGGCCTTGCCACCGGTCATCGAGATGATTTCTGCGCCTTTGCCTGCAGCCTTGCGCTTGGGGAACTTGGCCATGACCGTGCCGTAGCCTTTCTCGGCGATCACCACCGGGTAGCCGCCGTCCAGCGCCAGGTTGTAGTTGGGCGTTGGGTTGTGCTCGAAGTAGTACGGGATCGCGTCGCCGGAGGTTTCCTCGGTGGTGTCCACCAGCAGCTTGAAATTGCGCGCCAGCGGCAGCTTCTCTTCCTTGATCACCTTCATCGCGTACATCGCCACCACGATGCCGTTCTTGTCATCCTCGGTGCCGCGACCATACATCCGGTCGCCGATCAGCGTGACCTTGAATGGGTCGAGCTTGGTGCCGTCCTTGAGTACCCAGTTTTCCGGGGTTACCGGCACCACGTCCGCGTGAGCGTGGATGCCGACCACTTCATCGCCGCTGCCTTCCAGGGAAATCTCGTAGACGCGGTTGTCGATGTTGCGGAAGTTCAGGTTGAACGACTCGGCCAGGCTCTTGATCTTGGCGGCGATCTTGATGAACTCGGGATTGTCGTGCTGGGCCACGCCGGCGACCTGGAAGGTCGGGATCTCCACCAGCTCACGCAGGGTTTCAGTGGCGGCCGCACCGTACTTCACCCGCGCATACAGGCCCAGCAGGCGATGGATTTCATTCTGCTGGTCGGCGGTCAGGTCCTTGTTGTCGAGAAAGGCACTGATGGCCGGGCCGAGGTTGTCGCTCTTGGCCACGTCATTCTTGGCAAGGCTGGCGAGGAACTGCCGGAAATCCTTGACCGAGGCATCGCTGAAGGTCTTCAGGATGACGGCGTTCTGTTGTGGGGTGAGGTTGGCTTGAGCTTGGGTGGTGAACACCGAAAGGCTGGCGGCCATCAGGGTGGCTACGGCCAGTTGCTTGAGGGAAAAATCCATTGCTGGGGGCATTCCTTTGCAGGGAGTGAGTGAGAAATGTCTGATCGAAAGGTCAGAAACAATTTCACACACTACCATCGGGAGGGCGTAGGAGGGGAGCCCCCGTTGTGGGATTTGTCCGGAGGAAATGTACAAGTGGCGCATAAACGAAAATCCAGTGTGGGAGCTGTCGAGCTTTAGCGAGGCTGCGATAGCGGTGGGTCAGGCAGCATCAATGTTGACACTGCTGCCGCCTTCGCAGCCTCGCTAAAGCTCGACAGCTCCCACAGGGTTTGGTGGTCTGCTAATCTGCGCTCGTTGAATCTCGACCGCCACCCGTGGACCTCTCAATGACATCGCCATCCGATCAAAACCTTGAACCCCAATCCGTCTGCAGCCCGATCACCAGCAGCGCCATTTTCATGGTCGCGACCCTGGCGCCTGGCAGTGACTCGGCTGAGGCGGTGCGCAGCTGGTGCGCCGATATCGCCGGCCTGGTGCGCTCGGTCGGCAAGCGTGTACCGGCGGGCAACCTGACGTGTGTCGCAGGGTTTGGCTCCAAGGCGTGGGATGCGCTGTTCGGGGGGCCGCGGCCAGCAGCGTTGCATCCGTTCAAGGAAGTGGGCGTGGCCGGGCGCCTGGCGCCGGCCACGCCGGGGGATATCCTGCTGCACATTCGTGCCGAGCAGATGGACCTGTGTTTCGAATTGGCCACCCAGTTGATGGCGGCGCTGGGGGATGCGGTGACGGTGGTGGACGAGGTCCAGGGTTTCCGCTATTTCGACATGCGCAGCATCATCGGTTTTGTCGACGGCACCGAGAACCCGGTCGGGCGCAAGGCGGTGGGTTTCACCATCGTCGGTGATGAGGATCCGGCGTTCAGCGGCGGCAGCTATGTAATGGTGCAGAAGTACCTGCACAACATGCAGGCCTGGAATGAATTGTCGGTGGAGGCGCAGGAGCGGGTGATCGGGCGCACCAAGTTGTCGGACATCGAGCTCGACGATGCGACCAAACCGAGCAATTCCCACAGTGCATTGACCACCATCACCAAGGACGGCGAGGAAGTGAAGATCCTGCGGGACAACATGCCCTTTGGCCGGCCGGGCGCGGGGGAATTCGGGACGTACTTTATCGGCTACGCGCGCTCGCCAGAGCCTTTGGAGTTGATGCTGGAGAACATGTTTGTCGGCCGACCGGTCGGCAACTATGACCGCCTGCTGGACTTCAGCACGGCGGTCACCGGGGGCCTGTTCTTCATACCGTCTGCGGATTTGCTCGAAGAACTGGCCGACCGCGCGCCTTAGGCCAACAACCCGGTGCTCACCGCCACAATCAGGAATACCCCGAGCACCGCGCGGTAGATCACGAACGGCCAGGTGGAGAATCGCTCCAGGAACTTCATCAGGCCCCAGATCGCGAAGAACGCCGACACACTGGCGACCACCAGCCCGAAGATCAGGTGCGGCCAGGCGTGGGCGGGCAGGTCGGCGTGGAACAATACCCACAGCTCTTTCAGCCCCGCGAGGGCGATCGCCGGCAAGCCCAGCAGGAACGAAAACCGCGCCGCTTCTTCACGCTTGAAGTTGAGGAACAGTGCGGCGGTCAGGGTCGAACCCGAGCGGGAAACCCCTGGAATCAGCGCACCGATCTGCGCAATGCCGACAATCAGCGCATCCCGCAGGCGCATTTCGCCCACCGTGCGCTTATGCCTCGCGCTGAGTTCAGCCGCCGCCAGCAGCACCGCCATCACCAGGCAGGAAATCCCGATCACCATCAGCCCGCGCAGCGGCGAGTTGCAGGAGTTGAGGGTCGACGACAAGGCTATCCCGGCGATTCCGATCGGAATCGTCGCCAGCACAATGGCCACCGCCAGCTTGAACCACTGGTTGTTGTAGTCACCCTGGCGCACCGCGGTGATGCTGCCGACCGTGACCTGGCGTACATCCTTCCAGAAGTAACTGACCACTGCTGCCAGGGCGGCCAACTGCATGGCCGCGGAAAACGCCGAGCCGGGATCCGGCCAGCCGAGCAGGGCGGGCACGATGCGCATGTGGGCGGTGGAAGACACGGGCAACAATTCGGTGATGCCCTGAATGATGCCCAGGATGCCTATTTGCAGGTAATCCAGGGACGCAAAGCCGACATCGAGGCCGCTGGTGCAGACGTTTGTCAAAGTACTTATCCTGAAAGCAAGGGGAGGGAGGTGACGCGGAGTTTAGTCTAACTTTGTAACGATTTTGTCGTTGACACGAGAAAAGCGCGATCGGTTCAGCAAGCAGAAAGCTTGGCCGGTGTATTGGCATTGCAGGTGGCTTTGTTGACAATGGCGGCCTGTTTTTTTGCCGAGATGCCCATGCCTGCAATCCCCGATACCACCGTCGAACTGATCGAGACCGGCCCGGAACACGCCACGTTGATCGCCAACCTTTACCAGTTCTACGCCTACGAGTCCTCGGACTGGGAACAGGAAGATGTCGAGGTGGACGGTCGCTTCTACATCCATGAGGAGCACCTGGCCCGCTACTGGGAAGACCCGCAGTGGAGTGCCAACCTGCTGCTGGTCGACGGCTTCATCGCCGGCTTCCTGCTGATCGAAGGCAGCGAGTTGCCGGGGATCGATGCGCTGGAACTGGCGGACCTGTTCATCCTCAAACGCTACCGCCGCAAGGGCATTGGCCGCGCCATCGCCACTCAGGTGTTGAGCAGCGGCGAGGCGAACTGGCTGGTGCGTTTCTATGATCAGGATGAAGTGAGCCAGGCGTTCTGGCGCACGGTGTTGGATAACCTGCCGCGTCCGGTGCAGGCCATCGAGCTGGACGATGAGCCAAACCTGCTGAGCTTCCTGGTGACGCGCGCAGCGTTGCACTGAACCATCAACTGAAAGCGGCGCCAGCCCCTGCACTGAACAATGCCGCCTGCATCGCCTGTGGCGGCTGGCCGAACGCCCGCAGGAACGCCTGGCGCATGCGCTCGCGATCACCGAACCCGGTCTCGCGGGCGACCACTTCCACCGGATGCCGACTGGTTTCCATCATTGCCCGGGCGGCCTCCACCCGCAGGGATTCGATGGCCTTGGCCGGGGTTTGCCCGGTCTCCTCGCGAAACACCCGGCTGAACTGGCGTGGGCTGAGCCGCGCCACGGCCGCCAGGGCCTCGACCGAAAGGTCGTGGGTCAGGTTCTCCCGGGCGTAGGCCAGGGCCAACTGCACACGGTCGGACTTGGGGTCGAGTTCCAGCAACGCCGATAGCTGCGACTGTTCGCTGCCACGGCGCTGGGCAATCACCAGCTTGCGCGCGATGCGGCGGGCGAGGTCGCTGCCCAGGTCGTTCTCCACCATCGCCAGCGCCAGGTCCACCCCGGCGCTCATGCCGGCACCGGTCCAGATCTGGCCGTCGACCACGAACAGCTTGTCTTCCTCCAGGCGAATCTGCGGGTAGCGCTTGGCAAAGGCCGGTGCGTGCAGCCAGTGGGTGGTGGCGCGCTTGCCTTCGAGCAATCCGGCCTCGGCCAGCACGAAGATGCCCATGCACAACGAAGCAATCCGCCGCGACTGTTTGGACGCCGCCTGGACCAGCCTCGGCAGGCTGGCGTCAGGCAGTTGGAACTCCAGGTAACCGCTGACGATCAATGTGTCATAGCCCTCGGGCCGGATCGGCGTACTGTTCACCGAGAAGCCCTGGGACGTCATGATCGGGCCGCCACTTTCCGACACCAGGTGAAACTCATACGCTTGCTCGCCACGCAGCAGATTCGCGCACTCGAACACCGAGCCCAGGCTGAGGCTCAAGGATTGAAAGTTCGGGTACACCATCAGCGCAATGCTGTGCATCTCATCTCTCCAGGGGGCGCGGAGCGGTGATTGTCGGCGTGTGCCAGGGAAACGGCAACCGCCTTGGCGCAATGTCCGGAATCCTTGCGGACATGACATTGTGCGGTTTTGGCCCGGCTCCTAAGCTTGATTCCATTCCAACCCACATCACCCCGAGGCACTGGCACATGAAAGTATTGATGGTTTTGACTTCTCACGACCAGCTTGGCAACACCGGCCGCAAGACCGGGTTCTGGCTCGAAGAATTTGCTGCTCCCTACTACGCGTTCAAGGACGCCGGGGCCGACGTGACCCTGGCTTCGCCGGCCGGTGGGCAACCGCCCCTGGACCCGGTCAGCGACCTGCCGGATTCGCAAACCGACCAGACCCGCCGCTTCGCCACTGACCCGGCGGCGCAACAGGCCCTGGCCACCACCGTGAAGCTGGAGTCGGTCAACGCCGGCGACTTCGACACCGTGTTCTACCCAGGCGGCCACGGCCCGCTGTGGGACCTGGCAGAGTCGAAAACCTCCATCGCCCTGATCGAAGCCTTCGAGCGTGCGGGCAAGCCGATTGGCTTTGTGTGCCACGCCCCGGGCGCCTTGCGTCACGTCAAGGCGGTCAACGGCGAGCCGCTGGTCAAGGGCCGACGCGTCACCGGCTTCTCCAACTCCGAAGAAGCGGCGGTTGGCCTGACCGACGTGGTGCCGTTCCTGATCGAGGATGATTTCAAGGCGCTGGGCGGCACGTATGAGAAGGGTGCCGATTGGCAGTCCTTTGTGATTGAAGATGGCCTGCTGGTCACCGGGCAGAATCCTGCCAGTTCCAGTGACGTTGCCAAAGCGCTGTTGAAGCTGACCGCGTAACCCGCTGAATCCCCCCCAAAAGTACGTTGTTGGCGGCTCCCCTGAGCGGGAGCCGGCAGCTTCTACTTGTCTGAAATTTGAATCCGGAACTTTCCCCCATGAGCAACAGCGCTTTAGGTACCCCGATCACACTGGGGCACCACACCCTGAAAAACCGCATCGTCCTGCCGCCGCTTACCCGCCAGCGAAGTGCCCAGCCCGGTGATATCGCCACGGACTTGATGGCGCTTTATTACCGCCAGCGTGCTACCGCCGGCTTCATGGTCAGCGAGGGCACGCAGATCGAGCCTCGCGGCCAGGGTTACGCCTGGACCCCGGGCATCTACACACCGGAGCAGATTGACGGCTGGCGTACCGTGACCGATGCCGTGCATGCCGAAGGCGGCGTGATCTTCGCCCAGCTTTGGCATGTGGGCCGCGTGTCCCATCACGAACTGCAGCCCGACGGCGCAGCACCCGTCGCGCCGTCGGCGATCCAGCCGCAGCAAGCCAAGGCATTCGTTGCAACCGGGCCCGGCACCGGTAAGTTGGTGCAGCCACCCGAGCCGCGCGCCCTGGCTACCGCCGAGGTCAAGGAGTTGGTGGGGCTTTACGCCCAGGCTGCAAAAAATGCATTGGCCGCAGGCTTCGATGGCGTGGAAATTCATTCGGCCAACGGCTACCTGGTCAACCAGTTCATCTCGGCGCATTCCAACCAGCGCGACGATGAATACGGTGGCTCACTGCACAATCGCCTGCGGTTCCTGCGGGAAATCGTCGAGGCGGTGGCCGAAGTAGTCGGCCCGCAGCGCCTGGGTGTGCGCTTTGCGCCGTTGTTCAGCGGCACTGACCAGGACCGGGTCTACATCGGCCTCGTCGAGGAAGACCCGCATCACACCTACATCGAGGCGATCAAGGTGCTTGAGGCGGCCGGCATCGCCTACGTGTCGATTGCCGAGGCCGACTGGGACAATGCCCCCGAGTTGCCCGAGTCGTTCCGCCAGGCGGTGCGTGACACCTTCAGCGGCCGGATCATCTACGCCGGCCGCTACACCGCAGAGCGCGGCGTGCGGTTGGTAGAGGCGGGGCTGGCAGACCTGATCGCGTTTGGCCGGCCGTACATTGCCAATCCCGACTTGCCCCAACGCCTGCTCAACGGTTGGCCGCTGAACCCGTTGAACGCGGACGGCCTGTATGGCGGCACCGAGGTGGGCTTCACCGATTATCCGGTGTATGCCGGGTAGGCACGGGCTACTCGATCGGGTATTTGCCGAATGCCGGGTGCTGCTCGGCGAGGGCCGCGTGGCGTTGCAAGTGGGGAAACGCATCGGCCTTCACGACGTCGGCTATCTTCAGCTGGGTGAAGGACCAGGCGACCGCCACCGTCAGGCTCGCCTGGGTCAGCGGCAAGTCGCTGTCGCGCTCGGCCACCCGCGCCTCCAATAACGCATAGGCCGCCAGCAGTTGCCCGGTCACGCGGTCGATCCACGGCTGATGCAGTTTTTCGGCGGGCCGCAGGTGATGTTCGTAGACGATCTGCACGGTCTTTTCGCACGCTGCCAGCGCCAGGCCGATCACTTGCAGATCCCGGGCAAGCGCTGGGGATGACAGGGGCAGCAATCGGCTGCCGGCCGGCGCCAGGGCTTCCAGGTACTCGAGGATCAAGCCGGAATCCATCAGGACCGTGCCGTCGTCGAGCACCAGCGTCGGTGCCTTGACTACCGGGTTGATCCCGGAAAACTCATCGAAGGTGCTGAACACCGACAGTGCCTGGTGTTCGAACGCGACGCCGTACAGTTCCAGGGAAATGGCCACGCGGCGCACGTAGGGCGAGTCCAGCATGCCGACCAGTTTCATGAAGCCTCCATTAACCGCAGTGTTTTGTTCTGATGACGTTATAAACCGTTTTTCCGCATGTTTATCAATCCACCCGCAACACAATCTTGCCGATATGGTCGCCACCTTCCATGCGCGCATGGGCCTTCGCGGCGTCGGTATAGGCATACACCTCATCGATCATCGGCAGGCAACGCCCGGCCGACAGCACCGGCCACACGTGTTCGCGCAGTTGTGCGGCAATCGCGGCTTTTTCTTCCCGGGTGCGTGAGCGCAACAACGAGCCGGTAACGATCGCGCGTTTGCCGAGGATCGCCAGCAGGTCGATGTCTTTGGCGCGTGCGCCGCCGAGGAAGCCCAGCATCACCAGGCGACCTTCCATGGCCAGGGCGCTGATGTTGTCGTTCAGATAGGAGCCACCCATGATGTCGAGGACCACATTGACACCCTTGCCCGCGGTCTTGTCAGCGATGACCTCGGCGAAATTCTGTTCCCGGTAGTTGATCGGCTCGGCTCCCAGCTCGCGGATGGCGGCGCATTTTTCCACGCTGCCGGCGGTGGCGAACGCTTCGATACCGAACTCGCGGCAGAGCATCAGCGCGGTGGTGCCGATGCCGCTGGTGCCGCCATGGATCAACACGCGCTGGCCTTTATGCGCACCGCCGATGCCGAACAGGTTGGCCCATACGGTGAAGAAGGTTTCCGGGATCGCTGCCGCCTGAATCCAGTCCAGGCCATCGGGAACCGGCAAGGTCTGGCTGGCGGGCACTGCGCAGTACTGCGCATAACCGCCGCCATTGGTCAGGGCGCACACCTTGTCGCCCAGCGCGTACTCGCTGACGCCTTCGCCCAGCGCGACCACCACACCGGCCACTTCCAGCCCGGGAATCGGGCTCATGCCGGGTTTCATCGGATACGTGCCGGCGCGTTGCAGGGCGTCCGGGCGATTGACGCCGGCGGCGTGCACGCGGATCAGCACTTCGCCGGGGCCGGCGACAGGTACCGGCTCCTGGCGTGGTTGCAGGACTTCGGGGCCGCCGGGGCTGGTGATTTCGATCAGGGTCATTTCGTGGGGCAGAGTCATTTGAGCGCACCTGTAGCAATGAACGTGTGGGTTGGGACCGCGCCCGTCACCGAGCGGTTCAGCCTGCTGGCGATCCTGGGTATTTTCTCTGGTGCCCAGCATAGCCGTGATGAGTGATGCAATAATGCTGCGATTACACGTCACGCTGATGCAAAAATGCATCGAAGGGGAAAGCCATGAATTGGGACGATGCGCGGGTGTTCCTCGCGGTGTGCCGCGAGTCCACATTACGCGGAGCCGCGCGGGTGCTGGGGGTGGATCAGGCCACCGTGGGGCGACGGGTCAATGCCCTGGAAAAGTCCTTGAACGCAACGTTGTTCCTGCGCACCTCCGAGGGCTATGCGCTGACCGCCGTGGGTGAGGCCGCGTTGCAATCGGTGGAGAACATGGAGCGCTCGGCCCTTGACCTGGAGCGTCAGGTCCTGGGCCTGGACGACCGCCTGACCGGCACCGTACGGGTGACCACCACCGATTCCCTGGCCATCGACTTCCTGATCCCGGCCATTGCCCGGCTGCACGATGCGCACCCTGACGTGCGCGTGCAGATGGACGCTTCGACCCAGTTGCTTAACCTGGCCAAACGCGAAGCCGATATCGCGGTGCGCAATACCCGCCCGGACAACCCCGACCTGATCGCCCGGCGCATCGCCCGCTGGCCGGTGGGGCTGTTTGCCTCGCAAGCGTATATCGATCGGCACGGCGCACCCGAGCCGGGCAGCCTGTTCGAAGGACACGACCTGGTGGTGTACCAGCCGCACCTGCAAAGCCAGAAGGACCTGACCCTGGTCAGCGAGCCGCTGGGACGCGGACGTATTGTTGCGGCCTTGAGTTCAAGCCTGTTGGTACGCCGCTCCATCGCCGCAGGGATCGGTATCGGTGAGGTTCCGATAGTTTCCGGCGAACGCGACGGCCTGGTGCGGCTGTGGCCGGACCGTACGCGGCCGTTGCCCTACGATGTGTGGCTGGTGACCCATGCCGACCTGCGGCACACCGCCCGGGTGCGGGTGGTGATCGACGAGATCGTCGCGGGGTTTGCCGGCACCGGGGAATAGTACGACTGCCTGAAAAGGCCGGGTGTCAGCCCGGCCAGAAATAAGCCGTCGCAGGAGAACGCAATCGGCTCAGCGTTGCAGGAAGGCCAGCAGATCTTCGTTCAAGGCTTGCTGGTGGGTCACCGCAAAACCATGGGGGGCATCCTTGTACACCTTCAACTGCGCGCCTTTGATCATCTGCGCGGCGACCTTGCCGGTAGTTTCGAACGGCACTATCTGGTCACCATCACCGTGGATAACCAGGGTCGGCACGTCGATCCTGGCCATGTCCGGGCGGAAGTCGGTTTCCGAGAACGCGGTGACGCAATCCACCGTCGCCTTGAGCGAGGCGAGCAGGGCGATGTTCAGTGTTTGAGTCAATACACCGCTGGAGACCTGTTGGCCCTTGTTGATGCCATAGAACGGCGTATTGAAGTCTGCCAGGAACTGCGCGCGATCCTTCAGCAGCGCGGCCTTGAACCCGTCAAACGCTGCCATCTCGACCCCTTGCGGGTAATCCGGCTTTTGCCCGAACAGCGGCGTCACCGCCCCCAGCAACACCAGCCCGGCCACGCGCGCGCTGCCATGGCGGGCGATATAGCGGCTGACATCGCCGCCGCCCATGGAGAAGCCCACCAGGGTCACGTCCTGCAGATCCAGATGGTTGATCAACTGGGCGATATCGTCGGCAAAGGTGTCGTAGTCGTTACCGGTCCAGGGCTGGTCCGAGCGGCCAAAACCACGGCGGTCGAACGCGATGGTGCGGTAGCCGCGGCTGCTCAGGTACTCCATCTGGTATTCCCACATATCGGCATCCAGCGGCCAGCCGTGGCTGAACAGCACCGGTTTGCCGGTGCCCCAGTCCTTGTAGTAGAGCTCGGTACCGTCTTGTGTGCGTAGGGTGCTCATGGCAAAACTCCTTGGGTGAGAGGGCAGCCAATACTATAGGCGCAGAATCGGACGAGGGACTTGTATGCCTGTGCTCGGTTGAACGGTTCAGCGTCTATGCTGGTCAACTGACTTCTACCGTCTGAACAAACAGGTGAACGAAATGGCCAAGACTTACAGCTATGCCGCTCGTGACTCCAAGGATTCGCTCAAACCCTTCACGTTCGAACGTCGCGCCCCCGGGGCCGATGATGTGCAGATCGACATCCTCTATTGCGGCGTCTGCCACTCGGACCTGCACACCGTACGCAACGAATGGAAAAACACCCTGTACCCGTCGGTACCGGGACATGAAATCGTTGGACGGGTGACCGCAGTGGGCGCCAATGTCAGCAAGTTCAAGGTGGGCGATTTGGCCGGTGTCGGCTGCATGGTCGACAGCTGCCAGCACTGCGAATCCTGCGCCGAGGGCGAGGAGCAGTATTGCGAAAACGGCTTCACCGGCACCTACAACGGCCCGGCTTTTGGCGGCGAAAACACCTTCGGCGGCTACTCGGACAATATCGTGGTCAGGGAGAAGTTCGTCCTGCGGATCTCCCACGACGAGAGCAACCTGGCGGCGGTCGCGCCGCTGCTGTGTGCAGGCATCACCACCTACTCACCGCTGCACCACTGGAACGTCGGGCCGGGCAAGCGCGTCGGCGTTGTCGGCCTGGGTGGCCTGGGCCATATGGCGGTGAAAATCGCCCATGCCATGGGCGCCTACGTGGTGCTGTTCACCACCTCGCCGAACAAGCGCGAAGACGGCCTGCGCCTGGGGGCCGATGAAGTGGTGGTGTCGAAGAACGCGGACGAAATGGCCAAGGTTGCCAACTCCCTGGACTTCATCCTCAACACCGTGGCCGCGTCCCACAATCTGGACGCCTTCCTCAACCTGCTCAAGCGCGACGGCACCATGACCCTGGTGGGCGCCCCGGATAGCCCGCACCCGTCACCGACCGTGTTCAACCTGATCTTCAAGCGTCGCAGCCTGGCCGGGTCGTTGATCGGTGGCATCCAGGAAACCCAGGACATGCTGGATTTCTGCGCCAGGCACGGGATTGTCTCGGACATCGAGATGATCGACATCCAGGGCATCAATGACGCCTACGAGCGCATGCTCAAGGGCGATGTGAAGTATCGGTTCGTGATCGACATCGAGAGCCTGAAGAAAGAAAAACACGCGGCCTGATTGATCGCCGCCGATCCCTGTAGGAGCGGGCTGGTGTGGGAGCGGGCTTGCTCGCGAAGGCGGTGTGTCAGTCGCTCAATAGGCTGGCTGAACCACCGCTTTCGCGAGCAAGCCCGCTCCCACCCAAGGCCGCTCTCACATTTTGATTTTCGCCGGTTTCTAGGCCGACAGGTGCTCATACAAAATCGTCGCACCCACCAGCATCAACACCACGCCGCCAACCATCTCGGCGCGCTTGCCGACCACAGTCCCCAACACCCGGCCAAGCATCATGCCGATGGTTACCATGGTCATCGTCGCCAAGCCGATCGCCGCAGCGGCCACCAGGATACTCACGTCGACAAACGCCAGGCCTACGCCCACCGCCAGGGCATCAATGCTGGTGGCAAACGCGGTCACGGCAAGAATCATGAACGAGTGCTGGCTCGGTTTTTCTTCCTCTGGATCATCGGCCTTCAAGCCGTTGTAGATCATGTGCAGGCCCAGGGCTACCAGCAGGGTAAAGGCGATCCAGTGGTCCCACTGTTCCACCCAGCGAGTGGCGGCCTGGCCGATGGCCCAGCCGATAATCGGCGTGATCGCTTCGATCACACCAAAGATCAGGCCGGCCCGCAGGGCTTCGGTCAGGCGTGGTTTGTGCAGGCTGGAACCTTTGCCAATGGCCGCCGCAAAGGCGTCCGTGGACATGGCAAGGGCGAGAAGAATCAGGGAAATGGGGTTCACGGTAAGGCTTCCAGTCGGGCTGTATGAGTCAACGACACAACCACACGCCCGACTTCAGGCATGGATGTGTCGCTGGTCTCACCAACCAAAATGGTGTTCGCACCACGGCATGTTGCCGAGAATGTTGATACGAACGCTTCGAGAATCCGAAGCAGGCTACTCCCCAACGAGGTGGCGGATCATAGCCGCGCAATCATGAAAATTTCGTTAAGGACGCCTCACGGATGTTCCAGGTGACACCGCACCTGCTGACTCATCCCACCCGTCAACCGCTGCGGCCGCTCACAGCCTTGTGTACGCCTCGGGCAGCGGTCGAGAAAGAAACACCCACCCGGCAACACCCGGTTCCCCGGCAGCTCTGTCGGTGCACTGACATACGCGTCGTCCAGCGCCACCCCCAGCTTGGGCACCGCCTCCAGCAACAGCTGGGTGTACGGATGCTTCGGCTGCTCCAGCACTTGCTCGGCACACCCCAGTTCCACGATCTGCCCCAGGTACATCACCGCCACCCGGTCGGCCATGTGCCGCACCACCGAAACGTTGTGGGAGATCAGGATGTAGGTCAGCCCCAGCCGCCGTTGCAGCTCGGCCAGCAGGTTGAGGATTTGCGCCTGCACCGAGATATCCAGGGCCGAGGTCGGCTCGTCCAGCACCAGGATGCTCGGGTTGGACGCCAGCGCGCGGGCGATGGCGATCCGTTGGCGCTGGCCACCGGAAAACTGGTGAGGGTAACGGTCCAGGTATTCGGCACGAATGCCTACCTGCGCGGCGACCTTGGCGGCGATGGTGCGCATTTCACTCTTGGGCGTGTCGCCAAGGGCGAACAGCGGCTCGGTAATGATTTTCCAGATGGGCAGGCGCGGGTCGAGGGACGATTGCGGGTCCTGGAATACGATCTGCACATGCCGGTGGCGTTCCCGGGCACTTTCGTAGACCCAGTCCACTTCACCGTCACTGGGCTTGACCAGGCCCATCAGCAACTGGGCGAGGGTGCTTTTACCACAGCCGGACTCGCCGACAATCCCCAGGGTTTCCCCACGGCGCACCTGCAAGTCGATGCCGTTGAGGGCGTGGGCATAACCGCGCGGGCGGCCCAGCCAGTCGGTTTTTACCGGGAACTTGACCCGTACATCCCGCAAAGCCAGCAGTGAATCTTGAGACACGGTCATTGCACTGACTCCCCGGCAGTCAGCCAGCACGCACTTTTGCGGGTGCCGGCAGGGTTGATCAGGTCCAGGCGCGGGCGCTCGATGCATTGGCTCATGGCCTGGGGGCAGCGTTCGCGAAAGGTGCAGCCTGAGGGCAGGGCGGCAAGGTTGGGCACCTGGCCGGGGATGGTCAGCAGGTCGTCGCCGGGTTTCACCTGTTCCGGCAAGCCGCTGAGTAACCCTTGGGTGTAGGGGTGGCGCGGGTCGCTCATCACCTGGGCGGTGGGGCCTTCTTCCACCACGGCGCCGGTGTACATCACATACACCCGGTCGCAGAACTGCGAGACCACAGCCATGTCGTGGGTGATCAGCAGGATCGCGGTGCCGCGTTCCCGGGCTTTTTCCCGCAGCAGCAACAGCACCTGGCGTTGCACGGTGACGTCGAGGGCAGTGGTGGGCTCGTCGGCGATCAGCAACTGAGGGTCGCAGGAAAATGCCAGGGCGATCATCACCCGCTGGCGCATGCCGCCGGAGAGTTCGAAGGGGTAGCTGTCGAGCACTTGCTCGGGGTCGGCGATGTGCATGTCCCGGAGCAGGGCGATGGCCTTGGCACGGGCGGCGGCCTTGCTCAGGCGCTGGTGGTGGATGATCACATCGAGCATCTGCCGGCCAATGCGCCGGGTCGGGTTCAGCGCGGTCATCGGCTCCTGGAAGATCATCGCCGCGTCACGCCCGCGAATCTGCAGCAGCTCCTTCTCGCTGGCACCGAGCATGTCGCGGCCGAGCATCTGCAAGCTGCCGGCGGTGATCCGGTAACTGCGCTCCGGCAGCAGGCGCAGGCTGAGCATCGCGGTCACGGATTTGCCGGAGCCGGATTCACCCACTACGCCGACGACTTCGCCGGGGTTGACGTGCAACGACACGCCGTTGAGTGCCTGGACGTTGTTGCGGTAAGCCGGGAATTCCAGGCTCAGGTTGTCGATGGCAAGCACTGCCGGACTGGACATGGTCATTTCCCCTGTTGCCGTGGGTCGAGCAGGTCACGAACACCGTCACCCAGCAGGTTGAAGCCGGTCGCGGTGACCAGGATCGCCAGCCCCGGAAAGGTCGAGTACCACCAGTTGTCGAGAATGAAATTGCGCCCGGTGGCAACCATCGCGCCCCATTCGGCGGTGGGCTGTTGTGCACCCAGGCCGATGAAACCCAGGGCCGAGGCCATCAGGATCGCGCTGCCGATGTCCAGGCTCAGTTGCACCAGCAACGGCGGCATCGCATTGCGGCCCACGTGCCACGACACGATGTGCCAGCGCCCGGCGCCGAAGGTCTGGGATGCCTTGACGTAGCCCATCTGGCGAATGCTCAGGGCCTGGCCCCGGGCCAGGCGCACATAGAACGGGATGCGCACCACGGTGATCGCCAGCATCGCATTGAACAGGCTCGGGCCCAGTGCGGCGGCCAGGGCCATGATCAGCACCAGGGACGGCACCGACAGCATGATGTCCATCAGGCGCATGATCAGGCTGTCGAAACGCCCGCCGATAATCCCCGACAGGCAGCCCAGCAGCCCGCCCACCAGGCAGGACGAAAACGCCACGAACAGCCCCACGCCCACCGACTGGCGGCTGCCGTACAGCACCCGGCTGAACAGGTCGCGGCCGACTTCATCGGTGCCGAACCAATGTTCGGCGGAGGGCTCGGCCAGGCGTTGCGCCAGGTTCAAGGCATTGGGGTCATGGCTCGCCAACCAGGGGGCGAAGGCCATACAGGTCAGCACGATCAAGGTGATGGTCAGGCCGGCGATGGTCAGCGGGCTGCGGCGTATTTGATAGCCCAGGTACTCCATTCGCGCACGCCAGGTGGGGCGCTGTTCCAGGGGCACCGGTACGGGCATGGTCAGGGGAGCGGTCATCTCAATTCACCTCGCCGATGCGCGGGTCGACCACCCGGTAGAGCAGGTCGATCAGCATGTTCAGCAGTACATAAATAAACGACACCAGGATCGCGAAGCCCATCACCGCCGGGAAGTCCAGGGACTGGATCGACTTCACCACATAGGCACCCATGCCCGGCCAGGCGAACACGGTTTCGGTCAGCACCGCGCCGTACAGCAGGTCGCCGAGGGTCAGGCCGAGCACGGTGATCGACGGGATCAGCGCGTTGGGCAAGGCGTGGCGCAGGATCACCGCCCAGCGCGACAGGCCGTAGGCGCGGGCGGTACGGATGTAGTCCTCGCCCAACTGGTCGAGCATCGCCGAACGAATCTGCCGGGCGACCACGCCGAGGTTGACGAAACCCAGGGTGACGGCGGGCAGGATCAGGTGTTCCAGGGCATTCAGGAACAGCGGGATATCGCCGGCCAGCAGCGAGTCGATCAGGTAGAACCCGGTGATGGTGCGCGGTGGTTCGAGGCCTTCATCCAGCCGCCCGCTGCCGGGCAGCCAGCCGAGCTGGCCGTAGAACAACACGATCAGGCCCAGGCCGAGCCAGAAGGCCGGCGTGGAAATGCCGGTAACCGCCAGCGTTCGGGCGATCTGGTCGATGGCGCGGTTGTGATACACCGCTGACAGCACCCCCAGCGGTACGCCCACCAGTACCGAGAGCAGCAGGGCGGCGACCGCCAGTTCGAGGGTCGCGGGGAAGAACGCTTTCAGGTCTTCCAGCACCGGGCGGCTGGTGCGGATCGAGGTGCCGAGGTCGCCGTGCAGCAGGTCGCTCATGTAGCGGCCGTATTGCTGGTACAGCGGCAGGTCGAGGCCCAGTTGATGGCGGATGTTCTCGACAATGGCGTCGCTGGCCCGGTCGCCGGCAATCAGGCGCGCCGGGTCACCCGGGATCAGGTGGGAGATGCAAAAGGTAATCAGCGAAACGCCGACGACGACCAGGATCAGGCCGAACAGGCGTTTGCGCAACATATTCAGGAAGGCCATGAGGGCTCCTCGGTAACGCGAGACATTTGGATCAGGAATACAGCCTGGAAAACACAGCAGGTCCAGTGTGGGAGCGGGCTTGCTCGCGAATACGGTGGGTCAGTCATACATCGGGTAACTGATACACCGCTTTCGCGAGCAAGCCCGCTCACACATTTGATCGCGTGTTACTTACTGATCTCAGCCACGTTGAACACCTGCTCCAGCATCGGATGGAACACATAACCCTTCACCGAATCACGCATCGGCAGGGTGTAGTTCTTCTGATAGAGGTAGGCGTACACGCTGTCCTTGAGCACGATCTTCTGGGCTTCCTGATACAGCTCGGTGCGCTTGGCCGTGTCGTTGTTGGCCGCCGCATCACGAATCAGCTTGTCCACCACCGGGTTGCTGTAGAACGAACGATTGCCCGGCAGGCCTTGCAGAGAGGAGTCGAACCAGAAGTTCATGTACATGTAGGGGTCGGAGAAGTCCGGTGCCCACGAGCCGATGGACACGTCGAAGTCACCCTTGCCCAGGCGCTCGCGCATGGTGGCGTTGGCCAGTTTTTCCATCTTCAGGTTGATCCCCAGCGGCGCCAGGCTGGCTTGCAGGGTCAGGCCGATGGATTCCCAGTCCGGGTCCTTGTCGGAGTACATGTAATTCAGGTTGGTGATTTTTTCCGGGAGTTTCTTCAGGTTCGCGCCCGCGCTGTCCAGGTCCTGTTTCATCAAGGGCAGGCTCGGGTCATTGGCCCACATGCCGGCGGGAATCGGCCCGTTCATCAACTTGGCCTGGCCCTTGAGGATGCCGTCGACAATGCCTTTGTAGTCCACCGCATCAACGATTGCCTGGCGCGCATTCTGGTTGTTCAGCGGGGCTTTCTGGTTGTTCAGGTACAGGTAGGTCACCCGCAGCGACGGGAACTCCTTGATCACCACGTCTTTCTTTTTGGCCAGGTTGGTGAGCTGGTCCTGGGGCATGTCTTCGGCGATGTCCAGGTCACCGCGTTCCAGTTGCAGGCGGCGTACCGAGGCTTCGCTGATGATCTTGATCACCACCTTGTTCAGCGCGGGCTTGGTGCCGGCGTAGTAGGTGTTGGGTTCCAGGGTCAGGCTCTGGCCTTTCTGCCAGTTGCTCAGGCGAAAGGCGCCGGAGCCGGCGGTGTGAGTGGAGAGGTAGGCGTTGACGTCGCCCTGTTTCACCACGTCCGGGTTGATGATGCCGGCGCCGTTATGGGCAAGGGTGTAAAGGAAGGGCGCGTAGGGCTTGGCCAGGGTGAAGCGCACGGTGAGCGGGTCGACCACGGTGACTTTCATGTCATCCGGGAACGCACCCGACGGGCCTTGCTTGAGCTGCATCACGCGGTCGAAGGAGAACTTCACCGCATTGGCGTCGACCTCGGCGCCATCATCGAACTTGTTGCCGGGCTTGAGTTTGAAGTCCCACACCAGACCGTCGGCCGAGGTGGTCCAGCTGTCGGCCAGGTCGCCCTTGACCTCGGTGCTGCCCTTGCCGTTTTCGACTTTGTAGGCCACCAGCTTCTGGTACGCCGGGTACGTCACCGCCCAATCGTTGTTGTCGATGGTCACGGCCGGGTCGAGGGTTTGCGGGTCGGCGGCCTTGCCGATCATCAGGGTGTCTTTGGGCGCCGCGGCACTTGCCGATTGCCACGCGCCCAGGCTCAGGGCGGCGCACAGCAGGGAGAGTGCGAGGGTCTTGCGGTTGCTTGGGGTCATGCCGGTTTCCTTGATTATTTAGAGGAAAAAGCGGGTTGGTTTATTTTTATGAAATCTATAACCGGGCAGTTGGAGCTAAAGGGTGCTGCTCATTATTGTGATGGTACGGTCCTTGGGATCAGTATGACTCCTCAATTAGTGGGAAAAGTTCGGCATCCGGCAATTCGTAATGCCACCACTCGGTGGCAATCGCCTTGAAGCCGGCGCCAAGCATGATGCCCAGCAACAGCAGGCGGTTGCGCTGCACCTGCGGCGGCAGGTCGGGGTAGAACTGGTGGGACTTGGGCTCCATGGCATCAAACGCCGTGCCCATGTCCAGGGGTGTGCCGTGTTCATCAATCAGTGTCAGGTCGACGGCCACGCCGCGGGTGTGGTGCGAGCCCAGGCGTGGGTCGCGCACGTAGTCCGGGTTGGGCAGGGCCTGCCACAACAGTTGCTGGGCGTAGGCAGGGCGATAGGCGTCGTAGATCAGCAGGGTCATGCCGGCCTGGCGTGCCAACAGGCTCGCCTTGCGCAGGCAGGCCGCCGCTTCGGTGTGCAGCAGGCAGCGGGTGTTGCGGTAGATCACGGTGCCTGCGAGGTTGTCGGCACTGGCGTAGATCAGGTCGACCTGTACCGGGTATTCCGGTGGGGCGATTTCTACCAATGGGCTGGTTTTCACTCAAAGATTTCCTTTCCAGGGTCAGGATTCGAACTGGCCGAAGGCCTGTTGCAGGGCGCGGTTTTTTGCCAGGCGTGCATCCAATCGCTCGCCGTAGCGGTCAGCGACGGCAGACACCATCAGGTTGAACAGGCACGTCAGGGGCGCCATGGAGTCCCAGAACTGGCCGACATCGGTTTTCAACTGCAGCAGGTCCAGGTCGTAGTCCCGGGCCCAGGGGCATTGCAAGTCGGTGATCAACGCCAAGGGTAGACCCTGGGCATTCGCGGTCTCGCAGAACGTGGGCGTGATGCTGGAATAGGCGCGGAAATCCGCTGTGATGGCGTAGGGTTTTTCAAAGCCGGAGTTCAGGGTCTCGGCGTAGATCCCCGACAGGCCATCGACGTAATAGACCTTGGGACGGATGTATTCCAGGTGGCTGTGGAACGCATTGAGGATGCCCCGGGTGGACTGGATGCCGAGGATGAACACGGCGTCGGCGTCCACGATGTGCTGCACGATGTCGGCGAAACCCTGGCTGCGGGCCAGGCCGTACACATGCTGGATGGCTTCGATCTCGCGGTTGAGGGAACGGTCGAGGGCGTCTTCCTGATCGTTCTCCTGGCGAAACGCGCCCAGGCGGTCAGTGATCAACCAGGATGCTTGCGGGTCGCCGCGCAGGCCTTGCTTGACGTCATCAAGGTTGCGATAACCCAGGGTTCGCAAAAAACGTCCCACTGAAATTCCAGTGGTACCGGCTTGCTGGGCGATGCTGTCGGCGGTTTCGAACGGCAGCTGTTGCAGGTTGCCCAGCAGGTAGGTGGCGATGCGTTTGCCGGTGGGCGTCAGCGTCGGGAACTGCTGTTCCAGCGTGCGCTGGAAGCTGTTTTTATCCATGACGTTTTCGCGGAGACCGGTCATTGATGTTACTCGGATGTCGTATTTTGATTGGCTGTTAGAAACATAACATCGGCAATCGCGATAACACAATGGCTTTTTTTCGAGTGGATATGCAGAGGGGGACAAGCGGCGATCAAGGCCGCTGAGGTTTCACCGAGGTACCGAACGTATTGCCCATGCGCACGCTGGTCGCCGCCGGGGTAGAGAGCCCGATCTGGTTCGGCTTGCGTTTTTCGATGGGCACCTGTTGCGCTTGCTGGTTCTTTTGCGTGGCCTTGGCGGCGTCCGGGTTGTTGCTCATCTGCTGGCTCAGGCAGCCATAGTCCGGTGCCTTGTAGCCATCCACATTGACCTCGGTGCAGCCATTCGGCGTTCCTTCGGCGTGGGCCATCAGCGGCAGGGCAGCACACAGCAACAGGCTGGCGAGGGTCGGGAACAGGTTCATCGGTGCCTCCTGGCGAGCCCTGGGAAATGGGCCGGTATGGCTCAAAAGTGTAGTGCAGCGGGCTGCCCGTCACCGTGATGTTTTTTTTGCTGGCACCGTAACATCAGGTTCATAAACTGGCCTCAGGATGACGGTTTTGTAGGCTATGTCGGACGTGTTGCGATGCTGAGCAGGGGGGCTTGGAGGCGCGCGGGCTGCTGCCTGGCTCTGCTGTTGGGGCTGGCGCAGGCCGTGCGCGCCGAAGTGACCCTGGACCTGCCCGCGCAGAACCTGGATAGCGCCCTGCAGGCGTTCAGCCATGCCACCGGCATGGCGGTGCTGGTGGACCGCGAGTTGACCCGGGGCCGGCGCTCCATCGGCGTGCATGGCCGCTACAGTGCGCAGCAAGCCCTGGGCCTGCTGCTGACAGGGAGTGGCCTGATGGCGCGTTATGCCCGCAGCGATGCGTTCACCCTGCAAGTCCCCGAGGTCAGCCAGCCGGCCACGACGCGGGGGCTGAAGGCAGGGCATGCAGCACGGATCAACAACAGCTATGCCGCGGCCTTGCAGCAGGCGATCGAACGCAGTTTGTGCCGTTCGCCGCTGACCCGCCCCGGCAGTTTCCGGGCGCTGGTGCAGGTGTGGGTCAACGGTGACGGGGTGATCGAACACAGCCGCCTGGTCAGCTCCACCGGTGACCTGCAGCGTGACGAAGCGCTGGTACGCGGCCTGGGCGCCACCCGGGTCGAACGCCCGGCGCCCAGTTCGCTGCGCTTGCCGGTGACCTTACTTTTGATGCCCGATTCAACAGGAACACGCATGGAATGCACAGCAGGGGAAGGAGTTTCCGGGGCATGAAAGACACCGGCCACAGCATGATGGTCAGCCTGTTCCTGGCGTCCTACGAGGACTTCAAGGTACGCCTGCGCAAGCGCCTCGGGTCCGAGGACCTGGCCAACGACGTGCTGCACGAGACCTACCTGCGGGTCGACCGCATGGACATGCCGCCGAACCTGGCGCAACCCAATGCCTACCTGTACCGCATGGCCCTGAACATCGCCGCTGACCGACGCCAGGCGGATGCGCGACTGTTGACCGGCAGCGAAGTCGAAGAGCTGCTGCAGACCGTCGATGAAGCCCAGGACCCGTCGCGGGTGGTGGGTGGCCAGCGGGAAATCCAGTCCTTGCTCAAGGCCCTCTACGAACTGCCGGCGCGGCGGCGCCAGATCCTTATCGCTGCACGTCTGGAAGAGGCGCCACACCTGGAGATCTCCAGGCGTTTCGGGATTTCCACGCGCATGGTCGAAAAGGAAATCAAGGCCGGGCTGGGCCACTGTGCACAGCGCCTTGAAAGAAAAGTGATCCAGCGGTTCGGTCCCGGGGCCGGAAAACCGTCTTAGTGATTGAGTCCCTGATAATCCGTTGAGTACCTGCGCGCTTGAACATTTTTAACCTCTCCGCTGCCCGTGCTGCGCCCGACAGCCCCCTGCACGATGAAGCGCGTGACTGGCTGGTGCTGCTGACGTCGGGCCGGGCCACCGTTGCCGATGCCAAGGCGTTGCGCCAGTGGTGCGCCCAGAGCCCGGAGCATGCCCGGGCGTTCGAGCAGGCCAAGGTGTTGTGGCAGCAATTGGCTCCCGCCGCCGAGCAGTTTTCCCGGCCGCGGCATTTTGGGCGGCGGGCGTTTTTGGGCGGGGCGATTGCGGCGTCGGCGGCGGTGTTGATGGTGCGGGTGACGGTGCCGGGTGGGTTTGCCGGGTTGACGGCGGATTACCGCACCGAGGTCGGGGAGCAGCGGCGGGTGGAGTTGGGTGATGGGGTTCGGCTGGAGCTCAATACGCAGACGCGGATCAGCCGGCGTGAGGGTGGGATTGAGTTGTTGGAGGGGGAGGTCGAGGTGCTGGCCGATGCTGCGATGCCGCTTCAGGTTCAGGCGGGTGGAGGGTGGTTGAGTGCGGCTCGGGCGCGGTTCAATGTGCGCAATACGGATCACAGTGTGTGTGTGACGTGTATTGATGGGGCGCTGTTGGTGGGTGTTGGGGGGCGTACGGTTCGGCTTGAGGGTGGGCGGCAGCTGACTTATGACGCCAGCGGTGTGGGTGAGCCGGTGGCGGTGGACGTGCAGGCTGTGGTGGCTTGGCGGGAGCAGGTGCTGGTGTTTGACAATGCGACGCTGGCGACGGTGGTGGATGAGATCAATCGCTATCGGCCGGGGATGTTGCTGCTGATGAATGCGCAGTTGGGCAAGCGGCGGGTGCAGGCGCGGTTTAGTCTGCATCAGTTGGCGGGGGTGGCGCTTTTGATTCGCGATGCGTATGGGGCCAAGTGTACGGAGTTGCCTGGCGGTGTTGTTTTGTTGAGTTAGATCGGTGTGCATATCCGTTAGTTAGGTAACGGCTGCTTCAAAATCAAAAGCACAGCGGCCTCCCGG
>NZ_JACAOX010000045.1:0-7763 GCF_013386015.1 Pseudomonas sp. B6001 | reverse complement strand
GAGTGGTGGGGCAAGAGCGTTTTGCTTACTTTTGACTGGGCCGGCATTCCGGCTTTTCGAAAGTGAGCGGAACCCATATCAGCCATAACAAAAATAACGGATATGTACACCACCCCAAAAAGCCCTACCGCAAGGGCCCCAAAACCTGCCGATACCGCTCCACCCCCTGGCCCGTCTCCCGCACCAGAACCACCTCGATCCCCAGCGGTTCCTCCTGCCGATTCCCACTCAACTGCCGCCACCCCTTGTCCCAAACCCGCACCTGCAAATCCCTGACCTGCCCCAGCACCGCCACCGCATCCCGGGGCGCCGGCAGCGGATACCGATCCCGCGCCGGTGCAGCTGCCCGGTACAGCGTGTCGCCCTTGAGCCACCACCGCACCCGCTGCAACCCATCCCCAGGAACCGGCGCACTCCGGATCACCTCCAGCCGAAACCCCTTGCTGTCCGAACTCCTCACCGACACCGCCGCCAACCCGCCAGGCTTCGGCGCGTCTTCGCCAATCGGCGGCCCCAACTCAACCCCCGCGCGCAAGCTCACATCCAGCTGCATCTGGTTCAGCGCCCGCAACAACACTTCAGTCTGCTCACTGCTGGCCTGCAAATGCTGATCAGCCCGGGTCACACTGTCCAACCCGCGCCAGGCAATCACACTGACCACCGCCATCAACATGATCGCCACCATCACCTCGATCAGCGTAAAACCCTTCTGGTCACTCATGACTCACCACCCGCAACAACCCCGCCGCATCCCGTTGCAGGCTCAGGCTGTATTGCCCATCCGACAGCACCACCCGCACCGGCGGGTTCACCCATTCAGCATCCAGCACCAATGTTTTCCCGGGCTCGATGCGCACCTGCATCGACGCACTGTCCCAGGCCCGCGGACGCAGTTGCTGATCGCCGCTGAAGTTCTCCACTCCCAGCCCATCATCCGTCACGCGGCTGAAGCGAAATCCCTTGGCATCGGCTTTCCAGGTAATCGCCCGGCCATCGGCACGCGCCTCGGCCTGGGCCATCTGCAGCAATTGGCTCAAGCGTTCCGCGTCCTTGCGCAGCAGGTGCAGCGGATCAGGCTTGATGCTCAGGCTGATGGCCGCACTGGCGATGCCGATGATCACCAGCACCACCATCAACTCGATCAACGTGAAGCCCTGCTGTTTCATTTTTTGCTCCCTGATCAACCGCTGAAATAAAAAGGTGTGAATTGCCCTGTAGCCTGAGGCGACGGACAAACAGGAGGTCCCGCCCATGGCATTCATCCATCGTTTTTCACCCGCCCATGGCGTCCAGGCCGTGGCGTTGCTGGCGGCGCTGGCAGGGGTTGCGACCTGGACGCCGCTGTTGCTCACGTCGGCCGAGTCCCACACCCCGCAGGCCGCGCCCCAGGCGTTGGCGGCTCGCAGTGACAACCCCGCCGTGCAATGGTTTTCCAATACCCCGGCGGTGATGCAAATCAAGGTCTCCGGGGTGCTTGCCGGGGCGCGTGGGGCGGTGGCGATCCTCAGTCTCAACGACGGCCCGCCCCGCAGCTTTTTGTTGGGTGAACGCCTGAGCCCCGGCGTGCGGCTGACGGCCATTGAAGGCGATAGCGTGGAGATCGAGCGCGGCGCGGAAAAAATCCGCGTGCCCCTCGACAAGTTGCCCGACGGGCCGGCGTTGCCAAGCCTCATTCGGCAGTAACCGGGCGCTTCACCGGCGGGCGCCCCAGCAGTGTCTCCAGGCGTGCCAGGGGGGGCGCTTCCCGGGTGGCGTCCAGCACCTGCACGCTGACCTGGAACAGGCGCCCATCCGGCCCGTTGCTGATGGTCTGTTCGCAACGCAGTTTCAGCCGGCCCTGGTCGCAGTCGAACGTCTTGCGCCCGGTGCTCACCCGACCTTCCAGGCGCAGTTCCGCCATCCGCCCCTGAGCTGCCAGCAGCGCCATCGACTTGTCCCGCAGCAGGCCGTTGCTGGTGGTCATCAGCCCGGCCACGCGTACCGCCGCCGCCATGGCCACGGCGATGATCGCCAGTGCCACCAACACTTCAATCAGGGTGAAACCTTGCTCGTTGCGGGGCCCGCCCATGGCGTACTCAAAACCGGGAAACAGGCCCGCAGACTAGCCCCGGGAGTTGACCGATTGGCGACCAAAGCTCCCGAGGATTTTCAACATGACTGACATGTGTTCTTGCAACACTGCGCCACGAAATGCACTCAAGCCAAGGAATGTCGACATGGATATCGCACACTTCACGTCAGCGCGCAGGCAGCGCGGTTTCACCCTGATCGAGATCATGGTGGTCGTGGTGATCCTGGGGATTCTGGCGGCGCTGGTGGTGCCCAAGGTGCTCGACCGCCCCGACCAGGCGCGGGCCACAGCGGCCCGGCAGGACATTGGCGGACTGATGCAGGCCCTGAAACTCTACCGCCTCGACCACGGCTCGTACCCGAGCATGAACCAGGGCTTGAAGGTGCTGGTGGAACGCCCGGCCGATGCGAAAAACAGCAACTGGCGCGCCTACCTCGAACGCTTGCCCAACGACCCGTGGGGCAACCCGTATCACTACCTCAACCCCGGGGCCAACGGCGAAGTGGATGTGTTCTCCCTCGGCGCCGACGGGAAACCTGATGGTGACGGCGTGAATGCCGATATCGGCTCCTGGCAGCTGTAAGGCCGGCGATGAACAGCCATTCGCCCCCAGCGGCGAAGCAGCGCGGCATGGCGATTATCAGCGCTTTGCTGATCGCCGCCGTGGTCGCGGTGATTGCCGGCGCCATGCTCACCCGGCAAACCGTATTCACCCGCAGCCTGGAAGCTGAACAACTGCGTATCCAGGGCCAATGGTTGTTGAATGGCGGCCTGGAAACCAGTCGCCAACTCCTGTGGGATGCGCGCCGTCAGGATGTATTGACCCGGCTCGATCAACCGTGGGCACGGCCCCTCGGCGGTGCTTTCGAGGGGCGGATTGAGGATGAGCAGGGCAAGTTCAACCTGCGCAACCTGGTGACCCAACAACACCCGGACGCCGGGCAATTGCAGAGCTTCGAACGCCTGTGCCAGTTGATCGGCATCGAGCCGGCCGTGAGCCGCCGCATCAGCCGGCGGGTGATCGACTCATACGACCAGCGCGAGCTCGGCGCCTCACTCACCGGCGGCTTCAACAGCAGCCGGGATACCTCGCCCGGTGCCGCCGCGCCATTGATCCCGGCCAAGTACCCGATGTTGCGCAGCCTCACCGACCTCAGCGGTATCGAAGGCCTCGACCCGCGCCAACTACGGCGCATGGCGAGCTATGTCAGCGTGCTGCCCGGCAATACCTGGGTCAACGGCAATACCGCCAGCGCCGAGGTGCTTAGCAGCGTGGTACCGGGGCTCAGCCTGTCCCAGGCCCAGGCACTGGTGGCCGAGCGCGACGGCGGGCGCTGGTTTGTCAATCGCGGGGATTTCGTCAACCGGTTGCGCATGCCACAAGTCGCGGTGGACACGGTGCAGGTGGGGATCACCAGCGAGTGGTTTCGCGTGCACGGCCAGGCGCGCCGCGAGCAGCGTCGGGTCACGCTGGAGGCGTTGCTGTATCGCCCCGAAGACCGTCAGCCCCAGGTGATCTGGTCGCGGGTGGGCGTATGAAGCGTTTGCGCATCGGCTTGCCGCCGCTGGATGAACTCACCACCGAGAGCCAGGTGCAGTTCGCCTGGCTGGACCGCGCCGGGCAGGTCAGCCAGCAGGGCGAGGGCCGTCTGGCGCAATGGGCGAATACCCAGGCGGAGTGTTTTCTGCATCCACGGGACAGCTTGCTGACCAGCCTGGAGCTGCCGCAATTGCCCTCCGCCAAGGTCGACGATGCAGTGACCTGTGCGGCCCAGGCATTGATCCTCGGCCCGCTGGAATTGATGCATGTGGCCCACGGCCCACGGGACAGCAGCGGCCTGGTGCAGGTCGGCTGGCTGCCCAAAAGCAGCCTTGAGCACCTGGGCCGGATAACGACCCAGCTGAAAATCAAAGTGCGTGGCCTGTACCCGGCGCCCTACGCGCTGCCGGTCAGCGGGCCAGCGAGCGCGGCCTTCTGCGACGGGCATTTGCTACTGCGCCATAGCCTGCAGCAGGGCGCGGTACATCCTCTGGGGCAGCAGGCGCTGGATGATCTGCTCGCCACCGGTGTCGATGTGCTCCATGTGGCCGACGATGCCAGTTGGAGCGGTACCGCGCCGGGCTGGGGTTTGCACGGTCGGCTCCAGCAGGCGGCAACCGGTGGCTGGGGCAGGGCGGCGGCCTGCACGGCGCTGGCGGTCGCCATCTGGGCCCTGGGCCTGAACCTCTACGCCGCCCGCCAGGTCGACGAAGGCCAACGCCTCAAAGCGCAGATGAGCCAGCAAGTACGCCAGGCCTTCCCCGAACTGCCGGTGATTCTCAACCCGCTGCAACAAGCCCGTCAGCAACTGGCCGCACGCCAGAGCGGCGCGGCGGCCGAACCAGGGCAGCGCTTTACCGGCTTGCTGGCGCTGGCGGGCAGCAGCCTGCCGTCCATGGCGGGCAGCGTCGAGAGCTTGAGCTACGAGCAAGGCCGCCTGCAGCTGAGTCTGCTGCCGGACGCCCGGACCCCGGCGCTGGCCGCTGACGCGCAGGCGCTGCTGGCCCAGGCCGGGTTCAGCGCCAGTCGCGACGACCAGGGCTGGACAGTCGGCCCGCTCACCGAGCGCGTTGAAGCCGATGCAGACGATGAGGCCGAAGATGAATAAGCGTTGGCAGCGTCTGCGCAACCAGGCCCAGGTGTTCTGGAACGGCCTGGCCATGCGTGAAAAACGTCTGTTGGTGGGTGCCGGCCTGGTGCTGGCGGGCCTGCTGACCTGGTTGCTGTTGATCCAGCCACCGCTGAAGAAAATCGACTACTGGCAAGCCGAAACCCCGAAACTGCGCAGCCAGGCCGAGGCCTTGCAGGTGCTGCTGCAAGGCGTCGCCCCAGCCCCGCGCAGCAGTGACCTGGAAACCGCCTTGCACCAGTCCCTCGACAACGCCGGGCTGCAGGGCCGCTATCAATTGCAGCCGCAGGACACCGGCAGCTGGCGCCTGACCTTCGACGACGCCCCGGCGGACGCGGTGATCGACTGGCTGCTGGCCAACCCCCGGCCGTTCTCCCTGGAAGTCTCTGCGGCCCGCCTGCAACGCGCAGGCGAGGCCACCCCTTCAAACTCGGCCGGCACCTTGTCCGGGACCGTTCGCATGGATCAGGCGCCTGGCGCTAAGGAAGCTTCATGAAGTGGTCATTGCCCAACGCTGCGCCTTATCGCAAGGTCGCCCCTTTGCTCTTGTTGGCGCTGGGAGCGTGCAGCAACCCCCAATCCTCCGCGCCGTTGCTGGTGGACAGCGAGCTTGGCCAACCCCTGGCCGACACCCGGCGCAGCGGCGACACACCACTGGACCGCCAGCGCGAAACCGTGCCGCCACCCCGGGTGCAACACCCGGTGACCAACAGCGCCCGCAGCCATGGCACCGCACCGGCCAGGGCGCGCAACCCGCTGGGTGATCAACCGGTACAACTGAACTTTGTCGACGCCGATATCCAGGCGGTGGTGCGCGCCTTGTCCCGCGCCACCGGCCAGCAATTCCTGGTGGACCCGCGTGTCAAAGGCAACCTCACGTTGGTCAGCGAAGGCCAGGTACCGGCGCACCAGGCCTACGACATGCTGCTGGCGGCGCTGCGTATGCAGGGCTTCAGCGTGGTCGACGTAGGCGGCGTGGCCCAGGTGGTGCCTGAGGCGGACGCCAAGCTGCTGGGCGGGCCGATCTACAGCGGCGCCAACCCGGGCGGGCAGGGCATGCAGACCCGCACCTTCCGCCTGCAATACGAAAACGCGGTGAACCTGATCCCGGTGCTGCGCCCGATCGTGTCGCCGAACAACCCGATCAACGCCTACCCCGGCAACAACAGCATCGTGATCACCGACTACGCGGAAAACCTGGCGCGGGTGGCACAGATCATCGACGGCATCGACACCCCGAGCGCCATCGACACCGACGTGGTGAAGGTGCAGAACGGCATCGCCGTGGACATCGCCGCCATGGTCTCGGAACTCCTCGAAACCCAGGGCGCCGACCAGACCCAGAAGATCAACGTGATCGGCGACCCGCGCTCCAACTCCATCATCATCCGCGCCGGCAGCCCGGAGCGCACCGAACTGGCGCGCAACCTGATCTACAAGCTCGACAACGCCCAGAGTAACCCGAGCAATATGCACGTGGTGTACCTGCGCAACGCCCAGGCCGGCAAGTTGGCGCAGTCGCTGCGGGGCTTGCTGACCGGCGAGAGCGACTCCGGTACCAGTGATAATGCCCGTGGCAAGTTGAGCAGCATGGGCGGCAACACCCAGGGTGGCCAGGGCAGTACCCAGAACAGCAGCGGCACTCCCACCGGCAGCGGCACTGTCCAGCCCAGTGGTTACGGGCAGGACACCAGCAGCACCGGAGCCTCTTCCCCTACCGACCAGAACACCGCGTTCAGCGCCGGTGGCGTGACGATCCAGGCGGACGCCACCACCAACACCTTGCTGATCTCGGCGCCGGACCCGCTGTATCGCAACCTGCGGGAGGTGATCGACATGCTTGACCAGCGTCGCGCCCAGGTGGTGATCGAGAGTTTGATCGTCGAAGTGGGCGAGGACGATGCCAGCGAGTTCGGGGTGCAGTGGCAGGCGGGCAACCTGGGCGGGAAGGGGGGCTTTGGCGGGGTGAACCTGGGGGGCAGCGGCTTGAATGGAACCCCCACCAGCAAGACCAGCATTGATGTGTTGCCCAAGGGTTTGAACATCGGGCTGGTGAATGGCTCGGTGGACATTCCGGGGATTGGCAAGGTGCTGGACCTCAAGGTGTTGGCCCGGGCGTTGAAGAGCAAGGGCGGGACTAATGTGTTGTCGACGCCGAACCTGCTGACCCTGGATAACGAGGCGGCGAGTATTTTTGTGGGGCAGACGATTCCTTTCGTCACGGGCAGTTATGTGACCGGTGGCGGCGGGACTAGCAATAACCCGTTCCAGACGGTGCAGCGCGAGGAAGTGGGGCTGAAGCTGAACGTGCGGCCGCAGATTTCCGAGGGGGGGACGGTGAAGCTGGATATTTATCAGGAGGTCAGCAGCGTCGACACGCGGGCTTCGGTGGATGCCGGGACGGTGACGAACAAGCGGGCGATTGATACGAGTATTTTGCTGGATGACGGGCAGATCATGGTACTTGGCGGGCTGTTGCAGGATGGGTATAGCCAGAGCAATGACGCCGTGCCTTGGTTGTCGGATATTCCGGGGTTGGGGGCGCTGTTCAGGAATGAAAAGCGCAGTGTGACGAAGACTAATTTGATGGTGTTTTTGCGGCCCTACATTATTCGTGACGGCGGGGCGGGGCGCAGTATTACGCTGAATCGCTATGAGTTTATGCGCAGGGCCCAGGGTGGGTTGCAGCCGGAGCATAGTTGGGCGATGCCGGATGTGCAGGCGCCGCAGTTGCCTTCGGTGGATAAGGCGATTCCCGGGGGGCAGGGGGTTAGGGCGGTGATTCGGGCGGTGCCGCGGTGATTTGGGGTTTGGATGGGGGGCATATCCGTTGCTGCGGTAACGGCCACCTATGGTTCCGCTCTTACAGCGGGTCACTTTTGGCAAACGCCCCAAAAGTAACCAAAAGGTCTTTGCCCCACCACTCGGTGCCTCGCCTAGGCTCGGCATGCCCGCACTCCGGCCCGGTTCCGCGGGCCGCCGCGACGGGCCATCCATGGCCCGGCGCGGCTAAATCGGCATCC
>NZ_JACAOX010000044.1:0-11486 GCF_013386015.1 Pseudomonas sp. B6001 | reverse complement strand
GATGCGGCGACCCGACAAGCCAGCTCCCACATTTGAACCGTGCCCGCTTTAGCTTTTGATTTTGATCTTAGGCACTCCGAGCCTAGGCGAGGAGCCGAGTGGTGGGGCAAGAGCGTTTTGCTTACTTTTGCGCTTTTCAAAAGTGAGCCGCTGTAAGAGCGGAACCAATAGCGGCCATAACCGCAGCAACGGATATGCACCCCACACCGCGGAGCTACAAATTCCGGCTATGCCGATAATCACTGACCGCCTCATACACCGCTTTACGCAACCGATTAATCCCCCCAATCGGCCGATGCGCCTCCACCCCAAACCACGGATTAAACGACTGATTATCACAAGCCAGGTTCAACGCCGGCGTATCAAAATCCTGCGCCGGAATCACCACCTTGGCCACCGTCTCAAACGGCGCATCACTCTCTTTCCATTCAATGCTGGTGTCCTCGATCGGCATGAACTTCTGCGGATTCTGCCGCTGAATCTGCAACACAAAACACGCCGCCACCCGGTCCGTCGACAATTGCTGATTCAACGCACTGCGCAAAAAGTTCGGCAGGTCCTGATTCTGTTTGGGCAGCACATACGCAGGACACCCCTGGGGATCCGGCGCCACCCGAAACTTTGCATTCGCCGCCCCAAACTTATACGGCGACACCGAGAAATACGTCGTCTGCGTAGGACTCACCGGCGGCGGCGCCAACGTCGCCAGCGCGATAAACAAATGCCGCACCTGCCAACTGCGCGGATCCACCCCGGGGAAAAACGCCATGACTTTCTTGCCATCGGCCTGAGCCGAAATGTTCTGCGCATACTCCGCCACATCACTGACGAAAAAGTTCGGATGGCTGAACATCACAAAGTCCTGCTCACCCCGCGCCTGCTGATCCGCCAGCAGCTGTTTGCCTGGCACGTCCAGCAACTTGATCGCCATCCCCCGGGCATCCCGGATGCTGTCGAACTGCGGATACGCATTGCCGTTGGACAGTCGCATCATCGCCTGCCAGGTCTTGCCCGGCTCGGCGAACACGCCCTGGCGCAGGGCCGGGTCGAGGTCCGCCAGTACGCTGACCTCGGCCTTCACGCAGCCATGGGCCTTGGCATGCGCATCCCGCAGGTAACGCGTGCCTTCGCGGTGTTGGTCGACGATGCGCACGGCGGTCTGGATGATGCCCTGGGTCATGGCCGCTTCACCCGGCGGGATCTGTTCATCCGGCGATACCGGGCCGCTGTGCTGCCAGGCAAACCACAGGGTGGACAGCAACCAGCCCAGCAGGCCCAGGCCCACCAGCCACAACAGGGTCTTGCCGAGAAACGCGCCGAGGCGCAGCCAAAGTCGAGCGAGCATTTAAAAATCCTTTTCTGCGAAGTCGGTTGGGTCAGGGCAGTTGCTGTTCCAGCGGGCCGCCCAGCACTTTCAAATATTCCAGCAGCGCCCAGCGTTCCTGGGGCAGCAAGCCTCGGCCAATCACCCCGTTGCCACGCTGCCCGGCACGGAATTCGTGGCCGCTGTTGTGGTTGCCGGTGATGCGCGTATCGAACAGGAACGCGTTGGGGAACGCGGCGGTTTGATAGCCCAGGTGGCGCGGGTCGTATTCGAAGGTGCCTTTATAGAAGGTCGGGCTGCGCTCGTCCTGAGGCGAGAGCAATTGGTAGATCGTCGGCACCGAGCCGTTGTGCAGGAACGGCGGTGTCGCCCACACCCCGGCCAGGGGCCGTGCCTTGTAGGCACGCAATTCGCGTACGCCGATCGGCAGGCCGAAGCCGTCCAGGCGCGGGCGTTCGGCAGGTGTCACACCGGCGGCACGGTAGGCGTGGTCTTCGACAAAGGCGGTGATGTAGGCCAGGCCTTTGGCTGAAGAGAGGCTGCGCAGGTCCAGCGGCTCGGTGGGCGTGGGGTGCAGTTCGACGTTCATTTTCGCCAACTCCGCCGGGTCCCATTGCAGGGCGCTGAGGTCGAAGCGGTGGTCAGCGATATTGTTGGCAGTAGCGGGGTCGGTGCCGATCACCTCCACCGGGAGCATTTTCAACTGGCGCACCGGGCGGCCATCGACCTGGGACACCGCTGGCACGTGGCAGCCGGCGCAGTTTTCCGCGAACAGTGCGCGACCCTGGGCGGCCAGCGGTTTGTCGATGGCGCCGAACAGGTCTTCGGGCCAGGTGGGTGGCTTGAGCCGTTGCAGGGTTTCTTCGATGGTATTCAGGTCGCGAACCCGCACGCTGGAGGCGTAGCGCGCATCGCCCTGGAGCGGCTGGCCGGCGCTGTCGAAGAAGTCCAGGGTGGCGCCGACGCCCAGGGCTTCGCCGATATTGCGGGCCATGGGTTGTTGGGCCGAGCCATTCCATTGCACCCAGTCGAAGGTCCAGATGTCCCACAGTTGCGGGTAGTCCACCGGGGCGTTGGCGATGCGGTAGTTGTCGGGGGAAATGGCGTCGCCAAAGCTGGCGTTGGCGATACGGCCAAAGGCGTCGGTGCGGCCCGGGCCTTCTTCGGTGGGGTAGAGGCCACGGTGGGTGTCGTTCCAGGCAACTTTGAGGAAGTTGTTCAGG
Source organism: Pseudomonas sp. B6001 (assembly GCF_013386015.1). Lineage (NCBI taxonomy): Bacteria > Pseudomonadati > Pseudomonadota > Gammaproteobacteria > Pseudomonadales > Pseudomonadaceae > Pseudomonas > Pseudomonas sp. B6001. The sequence continues at coordinate 8,939 of NZ_JACAOX010000044.1, read as the reverse complement.
GACTTCTTGAAATCCTGGCGCAGTTGCGCTGCGGTCTGGTCGTTGTAGTCATGGCCCAGCACGGTGCGGGCAAAGCGCTCGAATTTCCACGGGTTGTAGTAGGTCGAGGCCAGGCTGGCGACCAGTGCCTGGCCGAAGCTGCCGCCGCGCAGGGTCGGCACGCTGGACGGCAGCACATGTTGCGCCGGGCCACCGTCGACCCGCAGGCCCTGGCCTTTGAAGTTCAACTGGCCGGTGTGGCAGGCGGCGCAAGTGATGTCGAGAAACTCATCATTGCTGCCAGTATTTTTATGCCGGGCGAAACCCACCGGCAGGTTGCCGGGATTTTGTGCAGTCGGCACTTGCCTGGGATCTACCAGGAAACCGAAGCGCGCCAGGTACTCGGGCGTGGCGAAACGCTGTTCGGAGAACGGCAGTTCCAGTGCGGTAAACCAGGCATAACGCAGGCCCTTGACCTGGGTGCCCTGGGGCGTGAAATAGTAGGTCTGGCGATCTGCGGCGCTCCATTGATCCTGATAGTGCACCTGTTCCACCGGCACGTAGACCGGCAGCTTCGGGTTGACCACGTAATAGAGCACTACCGCCAGGACCAGGCCCAGCAGTATGAAAATCATCAGCAAAACACGGGAAAAAATGCGCAAGATAACTATCCTTGTCGAGTTGTAGCGTTCTTATGCCATCAGGCCAGCAGTGCGGCAAGTGGCCATGAGTCTCGTTCCAGCGCTGCTGCCGTCCGTTGCAGGGCCCTGGATTGAATGAAAATGCTTTTAAACACGTGAACTTATCAGAAGTTTCCTGCTCACATGCCGGTAGCCATTGGTCGTGGCCGCCTGATAAGCTCGCGACTTTACTCGAATGCCCTTTTGGCACACGAACAAGGAAATAGCATGAAACAGCATCGGTTGGCGGCGGCGGTGGCCCTGGTTAGCCTGGTACTTGCGGGTTGTGATTCGCAAACCAGCGTAGAGCTGAAAACCCCGGCGCAAAAAGCTTCCTACGGTATCGGCCTGAACATGGGCAAAAGCCTTGCTCAAGAAGGTATGGATGACCTGGACTCCAAAGCGGTAGCCCAAGGCATCGAAGATGCCGTCGGCAAGAAAGAACAGAAGCTGAAAGACGACGAGCTGGTCGAGGCGTTCGCCGCACTGCAAAAACGTGCTGAAGAGCGTATGGCCAAGATGAGCGAAGAGTCGGCAACTGCCGGCAAGAAATTCCTCGAAGAAAACGCCAAGAAAGACGGCGTTGTCACCACCGCTTCCGGTCTGCAATACAAGATCGTGAAGAAAGCCGACGGTGCTCAACCCAAGCCTACCGACGTAGTGACTGTTCACTACACCGGCAAGCTCACCAACGGCACCACCTTTGACAGCTCCGTGGATCGCGGCAGCCCGATTGACCTGCCGGTCAGCGGCGTGATTCCAGGTTGGGTCGAAGGCCTGCAACTGATGCACGTTGGCGAGAAGGTCGAGTTGTACATCCCGTCCGACCTGGCCTACGGCGCGCAGAGCCCGAGCCCGGCGATTCCAGCCAACTCCGTGCTGGTATTCGACCTGGAACTGCTGGCCATCAAGGACCCGTCCAAGGCAGACGCTCCTGACGCACCGGCGGCTCCTGCTGCCAAGAAGTAATCAGCGCCTGAACACACAACGCCCCGTCTCGACGGGGCGTTGTTGTTTCTGGCCTGTGCGATCGTTCCCACGCTCTGCGATCGTCCCCACGCTTTGCGTGGGAATGCATCCGGTGACGCTCTGCGTCACCATTGCGCATAGCTCAAGCCTAGCGCTAACAGCAAGCGCGGAGCGCCACAGGCGGCATCCCCACGCAGAGCGTGGGAACGATCAGCTGAATCCAGGGCAAATTCAACCGAACCCATGCGGGCTAGAGCAGTCTGATAAAAGACCCGAGTACGGGTAGACGCAGATTATCTCCAAGTCAATGAATTCTTGGGTTTTTTTTATGTGCGCAAAAAACGCCCGATCTGACTGTAGGCCTTGTATTACGTGGCTTTCAGCCTGGAAAATAGGCTCTGTTCACAAGGTTATCCACAATTTGTGTGGATAACCTTTTCTGTCGCCTGGAACTGGAGTGACGATGAAAGCCCCGTTTAATTTCACCCGCTTCCTGCCCATGGCTGCTCGCCTGCTTGGCCGTGGGCGCTTGCCGACGTTGCTGTTCGCGGTCGCCGCCAAAGGCTCGAGCCAGGGCAACCGGCTGGGCAAGCTCAAGGACGACCTCAAGCTGCTCCAGGCCTTGTGCCTGGCGTACTGGCGCGGCGAGTACCGGGCCATCAGCCCCAAGGCGCTGATTTCGGTAGTGGCAGGGTTGATGTACTTCCTGAGCCCGATTGACGCGATCCCGGACTTTATCCCGGTGTTCGGCATGCTCGACGACATTGCTGTGCTGGCGTGGGTCATGAAGACCCTCGACGGCGAACTGAGCGCTTTTCGCGCCTGGCGCGAGCGTCAGCTCCCCGAGAAGCTTGCGGTGGTTGAGCGCCTTCCTGCGACGCCTCAGCTGCTTACGCAAGAGCACCTGAAAAAAAACTGAACCTTGGGAATATCCCCCTGCGCTCTTTGTGGCTGTTAGGATTACACTCCTAAGGAAAGTACTTACGAAGTAAGTGTTGTGATCCTCCGGGGCAGTCATGGATATTCAGATAATTACAAAGGATGGCGAGCCCGAATATGCGGTTCTGCCATGGGCTCAGTATCAGGCGCTGTTAAAAGCTGCCGGTCAGCAACAGCCAACGCCTCCCGCTTCGACCATTAGCCAAGCCACTGCCGAACCGGATCTGCGCCCCCTGGAGCAGCTGCGAAGCCTGCGCGAGGCCAAGGGCCTGGCCATCGAGGTTTTGGCGCGCACAGTGGGCATCAGCCCGTCTTACCTGGGCCTGATCGAAAGCGGTGAACGCCAGCCGGACGCTGCCATCCGCCGCAGCCTGGCCTGGGAACTTGGCGTTGCAGGTTGGAGGGACGAAACGTGAGCGTACGCATCAGCCGTCAACATTGGGATGGGTTACTCAACGAGCTGGACCAGGCGCGCCGACAGCGTCACCTCTTGACCTACCGCGCCTTGCTGGAGCGCCTGCAATTTCCCACGCCGGCCATGCAGACCCTGACGGCTGCGCTGGAGCACCTGGCGGCGCTGGATGCCAAGGCCGACCAACCACTGCGCAGTTCCCTGGTGATCAGCCAGGGCGCCAGTCGCCTGCCACGTACCGGTTTCTTTGAATGCGTGGAGCGTCTCGGGCGCTTCTGCGGGCCGTCCGATGGCGTGGCCGCGGCGTCGTGGCACGCATCCGAAGTGGTGCGAGTATTTGAATACGATTATCCCGAGTCAGCGGAGGCGTAGTGTTCTGGAAGCTCAAGGCGTATGCCAGTTACTGGCTGGCGCGCAAGTTGTTTCATTGGTCCTGGTTCGTGCGACAGCCGCGTGGCTGGCAGTGGCTTGAAGGCCAGTTCGCGCGCATGGCCAATCTGGGCGACGTAGGAGCACAGAGTTTCTACGGACATATCCTGACGTTTCGTGGCAAGGGCCTCGGCGCCCGTGAAGAAGGCGTGCGACTGTTGCGGCTGGCGGCCCTGGCCGGCGACGGCAAGGCGGCCTACCAGATTGGGGTGTTGAGCCTTGCGGGCAGCCTTGGCAAGGCGCCTGATCCGCTGGAAGCGGCACGCTGGTGGAAAATCGCCGCCCGAGCCGGGCACCCGTTGGCGCAGATGCGCCTGGAGCAACTCTGATCTAGAGCGGCTGCGGTTCTGCCTGGCCCAACTCCAGGCTGTCAATCACATGAATGCTGTAGCCCGCCACGTTCTTCGCGTGGTGCTTGGCTTGCGAGGCCAGTTCCGCCAACTGGCTGGCATCGAGTTGTCCACAGGCCTGTGGATACAAATGCACCACGCCGATGGACAGCGACAGCAGCGCAAACTCCTGGCGCACGCCCTGGCGGTTCAGTGCAACGAAACAGCCCGCGTCCAGATGCTCGCTGCGATAGAAGCGCCGGCACTGGGTGTGGAAGTCGTCCAGCAGCTGGTTCAGCCGCTTGCGCCAATCCTGCGGCCCCAGCACCAGTAAAAAGTCATCACCGCCGATATGCCCGACGAAGTCGCGGCTGGGGTCTACCCGGTCGTTCAGGCATTGCGCCAGGCACAGCAGCACTTCATCGCCCCGGCCATAGCCGTAGATATCGTTGAATGGCTTGAAACTGTCGATATCGACGTAGCAGATCACAGACTCGCGTTGTTGCTGCAACAGCCGCGTCAGGCACTGCTGGATGGGGACGTTGCCCGGCAGCAAGGTCAGCGGGTTGGCATAGCGTGCCTGCTGGATTTTCAGTTCGGTAATCAGCTTGAGCACATCGATGACCCGGCCCAACCCCAGATAATCGCCGTTGAGGGTGATGATGAAATCTTCCTCGATCCGCTGGCGTGCGCGACTGGTGAGCAGGCGGCTGACCTGCTGCAAGGACTGGCTCAGTTCCACCGCGAGAAAGTCATCACTCATCAAGCGGCTGATGGGCTTGCGGGCGAACAGATCGGTGGCGAACGGCTTGAGCAGCGCATCCGACAGCGAGTGCCGGTGCACGATGCCAATCGGGTGGCCACGCTCATCCAGCACCGCCAGGGAATTGAGGTTGGCCTGGCGCCGGAAGGCTTCCAGAACCTGCGCCGTGGCAGTGTGCTGGCCCACGGCCGGTTGTTCGTTGAGCAGGGCGCTGAGGTCGCTGCCTTCGTCGTTCAGCGCGACGTTGGCGTTGTCGGGCTTGGGCAGCATCAACCGCGCTTCCTGCGGCGGGTGTTCCTGGGGGCGGCAGAGCAGGTAGCCCTGCACCAGGTCAACGCCCATTTCCGTGAGCACCGCCAACTCTTCCGGCAACTCGATGCCTTCGGCGATGACCTGGGCCCGGGAGGCTTTGGCGATTTGCAGGATGGAGCCGACAAACTCGCGCTTGAGGGCGTCCTGGTGGATGCCGTCGATAAAGTGTCGATCGATCTTCACGTAGTCCGGGCGCAGCTCCGACCACAGCCGCAGGCTGGAATAGCCGGCACCCAGGTCATCCAGGGCAATCGAAAAGCCCATGGCGCGGTAGTGGTGCAGCGCGGTTTGCAGCAGTTGAAAATCGTCGGTCGGGGTTTGCTCGGTCAGTTCGATCACCACCTGGCTGGGCGGGATGCCGAAGTCGCTGAGCAGTTGCAGGGTACGGCCGGGCTGGTGGGCGGTCTCCAGCAGGGATTCGGGTGAGACGTTGAGAAACAGCTTGCCCGGCAGTTTCTGCTCGCTGAACCGCCGGCAGGCACTTTCCCGGCAGACCATCTCCAGCTCACTGAGACGCCCGGCGTGACGGGCCACGGAGAACAGTGCGACAGGAGAGTGCAACGGGCTGTTGGACGGGCCGCGACTGAGGGCTTCATAACCGATGACGCGTCGTTCAGACAGGGAAATGATGGGTTGGAACAGGCTGTGCAAACTGCCTTGAGCCAGGATTGAGCCCAATGCATTCAGCTGTTCGGTCATGGTCATGATTTTCTCGGGTCGAAAAAAAAGGACCTGCTTTGGCAGGTCCTTCATTTCACGACAGAATGATGTCTATTTGATGACACTCCGAGGAGCGTTCACATTAAATCGCCATCATTTACTGCTTGGCCACCGTCTTGCTGATTTTCAAGTAGTCCAGCAGGATGCGCCCGGTCTCGCTCAGGTAGGCATCATCTTCCGGCTTGGTTTTATCAGGCTCGGCGGCGATCGCGTCTTCGTCTTCTTTCTTCAGTTCCTTGAGCGGGGCTTCGCCTTTCGCCTTGCGGCGGGCGTTCTCCAGCACCAGTTGCTGATTCTCGATGTCGGTGTGCTGCGCACGACGGTCGGCTTCGTTCAGGCTGACGGTTTTCTCTTCCATCAACTTCTTGGCCAGGGCCAGTTTGTCGCGGATGAAGATGAACTCGGCATCCTTGGCGGAGCGGGCTTCGTGATCAGCTTTCAACTCTGCGATGTACGGTTTGAACGGGTCTACCGCAGGCTTGATCGCAGGACGGATAGTGTCCCACGGCATCGCCTCGGGCAGGGCGCTCTCGCCGATTTCCTTGGTGTCGATGATCGACGGGAAATCGACGTCCGGCAGAACGCCCTGATGCTGGGTGCTCTGCCCGGAAACCCGGTAGAACTTGGCCAGGGTCAGTTTCAGCTCGCCATGGTTCAGCGGCTGGATGGTCTGCACGGTGCCTTTGCCGAAGGTCTGGCCGCCGATGATCAGCGCACGGTGGTAGTCCTGCATCGCGCCGGCAAAAATCTCCGAGGCGGATGCCGAGAGGCGGTTGACCAGCAACGCCATCGGCCCTTTGTAGAAGGCACCCGGGTTCTCGTCTTCCAGCACGTCGACACGGCCGTCAGCGTTACGCACCAGCACGGTCGGACCCTTGTCGATAAACAGACTGGTCAGCTCGGTGGCTTCCTGCAGGGAACCGCCGCCGTTGTTGCGCAGGTCGATGACCACGCCGTCGACTTTTTCCTTCTGCAATTCTGTGAGGATTTTCTTAACGTCGCGGGTGGTGCTCTTGTAGTCCGGATCACCGGCGCGGAACGCTTTGAAGTCCAGGTAGAACGCCGGGATCACCACCACGCCGAGCTTGTAGTCCTTGCCATCCTGCTTGAGGTTGAGGACTTGCTTCTGGACAGCCTGGTCTTCGAGTTTCACCGCTTCACGGGTGATGGACACGATTTTGCTGGTCTGGTCGTTCGGTGCGTTGGTGTGCGGAATCACTTCCAGGCGCACCACGCTGCCTTTCGGCCCGCGGATCAGCTTGACCACTTCATCCAGGCGCCAGCCGACCACGTCAACCATCTCTTTGTCGGCCTGGGCCACACCGATGATCTTGTCGGCCGGGGCAACCTGCTTGGTCTTGTCGGCCGGACCTGCCGGCACCAGACGCACGATCTTCACCTGGTCGTTATCGCTTTGCAGGACGGCACCGATGCCTTCCAGCGACAGACTCATGTTGATATCGAAATTTTCCGCGTTATCTGGCGACAGATAATTGGTGTGCGGGTCGTAGGACATTGCGAAGGTGTTGATGTAGGCCTGGAAGATATCTTCGGCACGGGTCTGATCCAGACGTGCCAGCTGATTCTTGTAGCGCTTGGTCAACAGTTCCTGGATGGCCTTCGGCTCTTTGCCGGCGATCTTCAAGCGCAGGACTTCATCCTTGACGCGCTTGCGCCACAGGTCGTCCAGCTCGGCTTCGGTGGTCAGCCAAGGAGCGTCCTTGCGGTCAACCAGCAAGGTCTCTTTCTTGGTGAAGTCGAACTTGTCGACACCTTTGTCCAGCTCACCAATGGCGAAGTCCAGACGCGCTTTGACGCGGTCCAGGTAGCGCTTGTAGATGGTGAAGCCGGGCTGCAGGTCACCGCTCTTGAGGAAGTCGTCGAACTGCGTCTTCCACTTGTCGAACTCGGTGATGTCGCTGGCCAGGAAATAGCTGCGCGAGGGATCCAACAGCTTGAGGTAGCTGTCGTAAATGATCACCGAACGAGCGTCGTCCAACGGCGGCTTGCTGTAATGGTGGCGCTTGAGCAACTCGACGACGTTAAGGCTGGCAATCACCTCATCGCGATCAGGCTGAAGGTTGTCCCAGCTGTTGGCTGCGAACGTATTGCTCGACAGCGGCAAAAGGCCGATACCGATAAAAAGAGCGAGGGCGGTGCTGGGGAACAAATGCTTCATGCTGATTCGACGCGGGGGCAATTGATAACGCATATTAGGCCGTCTTTGAAGTCGCCGGTTCCATATGGGCCGGTCGCATAATGCAAAAAGCCCGACGCTACAGCAACGGGCTCAGTCCAGACTCACTATGGAGGCACTGTGAAAGCATTGCAAGGCGTTGAAGGTCATGTGGAGTGGCAAGAAGAGCCAAGTCCTACATGCGATGTAGGCCAAGTACGCATTCGCGTGGCGGCTGCGGGCCTGAATCGCGCCGATTTATTACAGCGTTCGGGGCTTTATCCGCCACCTCCCGGTGCCAGCCAGGTGCTGGGCCTGGAGTGTTCCGGGGTGATCAGCGAAGTCGGCGCCGGTTCGTCGTGGCAAGTGGGGGATCGGGTTTGCGCCTTGCTGGCTGGCGGCGGGATGGCTGAAGAAGTGGTGGTGGATGCGCGGCATGTGCTGCCGGTGCCGGAGGGTGTGTCCCTGGTGGAAGCGGCCGGGTTGCCCGAGGTGTACAGCACCGCGTGGCTGAATCTGTTCCAGTTGGCGGGCCTCAAGCCCGGTGAGAAGGTGTTGTTGCATGCCGGCGCCAGTGGGGTGGGCTCGGCGGCGATTCAGTTGTGCAAGGCGTTTGGCAGCCCGTGTTGGGTCAGCGTGGGGTCGGCGGATCGCCTTGCGTACTGTGAAGCGCTGGGGGCTCAGGGGGGTGTGGTACGTACTGACGGCATCGAGGGCTTGAGGGATTTTGGACCGTTCGATGTGATTCTTGACCCGGTGGGGGGGAATTACGCGGCGCTGAATCTCAAGCTGGTGGCGCGTGATGGGCGCTGGGTGTTGATTGGGTTGATGGGCGGGCGTGAGGCGCAGATCGATCTGGCGCAGGTGTTGGCCAAGCGTGTGCAGGTGTTGGGGTCGACGTTGCGCAGTCGGGATGATCAGTTCAAGGCTGACTTGTTCAGTGACTTGAGCCAGCATGTTTGGCCGTTGTTTGCCGAGGGGCGCTTGAGTCCGCAACTGGCCAGGACGTTTCCGATCAAGGATGCCGAGGCTGCGTTTGCTGAACTGGCGACTAATCGGATTTCCGGGAAGCTGGTGTTGGTGATTGACGAGAGTCTGACCTGATTTCAGATGCGACATTTGTGTTGGGGGGAGTTGGGTTGGGTGCATATCCGTTATTTTCGTAACGGCGACTATTGGTTCCGCTCTTACAGCGGCTTACTTTTGAAGAGCGCAAAAGTAAGCAAAACGC
>NZ_JACAOX010000043.1:0-13467 GCF_013386015.1 Pseudomonas sp. B6001 | reverse complement strand
GATGCGGCGACCCGACAAGCCAGCTCCCACATTTGAACCGTGCCCGCTTTAGCTTTTGATTTTGATCTTAGGCACACCGAGCCTAGGCGAGGTGCCGAGTGGTGGGGCAAGAGCGTTTTGCTTACTTTTGCGCTGTTCAAAAGTGAGCCGCTGTAAGAGCGGAACCGATATAAGCCATCACCCAAATAACGGATATACACCCCACCTCAGCAACAAAGCCTACGCCGTCTTCCCGGTATGGCTATTCAGCGAAATAACCTTGGTCTTCCCAATCCGGTGACGATAAATCTCACGCAGGTACTTGATCGCCTTCTTCACACAATCCCGCGACAGACGAATATCGTTGATCGACACAAACTTGTCCTTGTCGTTGATCAACTCACGATACTTCTTCTCGTACATCGGCTTGATCGCATACCAGTTGGTATCCAGGATCTTCGCCGGGTTCTCGAACTCGTTGAGCAGCTCATCAATCCGGTCTTCATCAAAATCCTCATGGATGATGAAATCCAGGATCGAATTATCCAGGGTGTCATCAAACCGATACGGATTACGCGCAAAACAGCGCTTGATAAATGCCACGATCAACGTCAAAAAATCATCCGACAGGCACGGGCTTTTAGCGATCAAGGTCGTGAGCGACAAGTTGGCCGACGCCCCGATCACCAGCGCATACCGTTTGAGCGTCGTATTGGGAAACAGGCTGTTGAGGTGCGTCTTGAGCCGATTCAGGTCCATATAGGACAGCTTGTAATCCTTGGGCAACGACACAATCGACACCACCGACGAGCAGTTCTTGAAGAAGTGCAAGTCATGCAACGCCGCCGCGTCATAGCCGGAATTCTTGTACTGCTCCAGGGAGGCCTTGTACCGCTTGGACTCAATCGGCAACAGGCTGATGCCTTCGATCGCCTGGGTCACCTTGTTGAAGTGCGGCAGATCAATGGAACGGAAAAACAGGTCGTCGATGTTCAGCCGCTGCGGCTCTTTTTCGAACACCTTGAACTTGTCGCTCGAAGGCGCCGGCGTTTCCGGCACCACCGATTCGGCGTAGGCAATCGCCACCGGGCCAGCCAGGCTCATGAACAGGTCGTTGGCATCCAGGCGGATGGTCTCGCCAATGTCGATCCCGGCGCGACGGAAGTAGTTCTGGTCGTAGTCGGTGGTAACCGCCTGGGCCGTCAGAATGTTGAAGATCTGCTGCGAGATGTACTGGTTGGCGTGCTTTTCCATGGCATTGACATCAATGTTCTGGATGTTGCCGTCATCGCTTTCCTCGGCGTAACGCATGATGTCGTTGGAGATCAACATCATTGCGTTCCACGGCCGGATACGGCCTTTCACGCTGGCTTCGCTGCTGTCTTCATTGTCGAAGTTGTACGAGAAGTCCCATTCTTCCGAGAGGTATTTGCACAGCAGCCGCCCGGCGTTGATGTGCAGCGCCTCGGACATTTCGCTGCGGTGATCGGAGATGTTCGGCAGCACACAAATCCCGCTGGTGAAGATCGGCTCGAACACGAAGGCGTGACCGCTTTTGCTGTCGTGTTCGTCGGCAGGCTTGGTGTCGAACGTCTTGTTCATGTACGAGTGCTGCTGGGCCAGGCCGAACTCCGAGGCCATGCCTGAACCGGTACCGCCGCCGGCGCTGAAGATCGAGAAGTACAGGCGCGACTGGTTGGCCTTGATGCCGCAGGAGTCGATCAGGTACGAGTGGATCATCTTCCAGTCGGGGCTGGAGAAGCGCTGGGTGTCTTTGTTGAGGATGATCTTGGCCAGGTACTGGCCGAGGATCGGCGCGTTACCGGCGCCGCCGGCATGGACTTCCGAGAGGTCCATGATTTTCATCTTGCTGTAGTCCCGCAGGAAACCGCTTTTCTCACCCTTGCGCGAGAAACGGATGCGCCCGGCAATGTCCTTGTCCAGGTCGCCCAGCATCACCAGCGGCTCGACCAGGAACACCGGTTTGGTGCCCTTGTTCGAACCCAGGCGCAGGTTGTTGCGAATCCACTGGGCGGGGCGGTAGCCCTTGTCGGTGGATTTGTCTTCGTTGCTGAATTCTTTGAGGTAGAACTTGCGGGCGTTGTACACCAGCTCTGCCACATCCAGGGCAATGTTGGAGCCACAGCGGCCCAGGCCGATCAGGCACACCGAGGGGAATTCCTGCTCATTGCGCAGTTCACCGTCGACTTCCAGGTGCGGTGCGCGCGGGAACACCATGTCGCGCAGGCCGTCGAGGTTGTCGAGGATGCGGTCGGTGTTGGTCTCGGTGAAGTACAGGTACTGCTGGGTGGCCAGCGGGCGGGCGGTGCTCAATGACTTTGAACCTGAGGGTTTTTCCGCAGGGGCTGTCAGCAACACGTCGGATACCGCGGTGGCAGAGTTATTTTTAGAAGTCATTGTGCGCCATGTGCCTGGACGGATGGCTGAGTAAGTATCAAATAGCCATCACAGAATGAGAGATCGCGACTTTACAGTGCGTCCGGGTCTTGGGCGATAGGGTTTAACCCTAGGGTTTTAAGGGGAAAGCCTGGCCGGACTCTGATGAATCGGCCGTTCGTCGGAGTTCTTTAGTGAAATGATGGCGATTTGCCAAATTTTCGGCGTCAGCGAATTGGCCGAACGATGGACGCCGGGCCCGCACGACCCGAAGGCGGGTCTTTCGGCGCGGGGTCACCCCCCGTCAGGCCCAGCAGGCTGAACAGGTTGTTCTGGTCCAGGCTGTTGATCACCGCGCTGATATCACTCAACGGCACCGCAGCGCTGAGCAGGTAACCCTGAACAAAATCACAGCCGTGTTTTTGGACCACTTCAAATTGTTGCAGGGTTTCCACGCCCTCTGTCACCACCTGCAGGTGCAGGGTGTGGGCCATGCCGATAATGGCCTGGACGATCTCGATGTCGGCGTTCGACTTGGGGATATCCTGGATAAATGAACGGTCGATTTTCAAGGTGTTCAACGGCAGGCGCTTAAGGTAGGCGAGGGACGAGTAGCCGGTGCCGAAGTCGTCGATGGACAGAGACACGCCCAGGGCGCGGATTTGCCGCAGCAATGCCAGGGTGCTGCTGATATTGCCCATCAGCGCGTTCTCGGTTACTTCCAGTTCCAGGCGATTGGCCGCGATCCCGCCGAAGCGCAGGGCGTTTTCGATCTCATCGGCCAACTCGTCACGCGTCAGGTTGAGGGCCGAGCAGTTCACGGCCATGACCAATTCAGTGTGGCCTTGCTCCGACAGCAGGCTCAGGTCGTGACAGGCCTGGCGCAGCACCCAGTGATCCAGTTCGGCAATCAGCCCGTTGCTTTCGGCAATGCCGATGAACCGGTCCGGGGTCAGCAGGCCATGTTGGGGGTGTTGCCAGCGCACCAGGGCTTCGAGGCGCGTGACCCTGCCTTTTTTCAGGTCAAGTATCGGTTGGTAAAACAGCACCAACTCGTTCTTGCCCCGCAGTGCGGCGCGCAGTTCCTCTTCCAGCTGCAGTTCCAGGAAGGCCCGGGTTTTCAGGTTGGAGCTGAAGAAGTTCAGGCTATTACGCCCGGCATCCTTGGACTGATACAGCGCCAGGTCAGCGGTCTTCAGCAGCTCTTCGCTGGTTTTGCCGTCTTCGGGAAACAGGCTGATGCCGATGCTGGTGGTCATCACCATGCGCCGGCCGGCCAGTTCGATGGGGTCTTTCATTTTCTGCATGATGCGCTGGGCCATGTGCCGCGCTTCATCGCGGTGATGGATGCTGATCAGGATGCAGAATTCGTCACCGCCAAACCGCGCGACCACGTCGTCATGGCTGCGCACCGAGCTTTTGATGTGGCCGGCCAGCACCGTCAGCAGTTCGTCGCCGGCGTCATGGCCGAGGCTGTCATTGATGCGCTTGAAGTGGTCGATATCCAGGAAGATCACCGCCAGCATGCCGTCGGTGGCGGTTTTTTCCGCGAGTTTCTCGGCGAAGATCTGGTTGAAACCACGGCGGTTGAGCAGGGTGGTCAGGGCATCGTAATGCGCCACCTGTTGCAGCGAGGCGCGGGCCTGGTCCAGTTCGGTGAGCAGGGCGTTGACCCGGCGCAGGTCGGTTTCCTTGTGTTGCAGCTTCTTGTCCGCGAGGGCAGCACTGATGCTGCTGCCAATCACCAGCAGGGCGATGACCGCCACCAGCAGCCCCAGTTGGACCGGGTTGTTGTCCACCGGCAGTGCCGACTGTACGAGGTCTTCGGGTACCAGCAGCTGCATGGCCGCCATGCCGGTGAAGTGCATGCTGATAATGCCCGCGCCAAGCACCAGGCTGGCCGCGTACTTGAGCAATTGATGGAACATGCCGGTGCCGTTGCGCAGGTACAGCGACAGCAGCAACGCCGCCAGGCTGGCGCCGATCGCGATCAACACAGAGGCGAGGAACAAGCCAGTCTCGAAATACACGCCCGCCTCGGAGCGCATGGCCGACATGCCCACGTAGTGCATCAGCGCAATACCCAGCCCCATCCACACCGACGCCAGCACATATTGGTGGGCGCGCAGCCTTGGATGACTAAGGGTTTGCATGGCGAACAGCGCCGCGATCAGGGCGATCAGCAGCGAGGCGAACGTCATGATCAATTCGTAGTGAATCGCGATAGGCGCCTGGAAGGCCAGCATGCTGATGAAGTGGGTCGACCAGATGCCGCCTGCCAGGCAGCCCGCGCCTACCCAGCGCCAGTGCCGTTGAGCCTTGGGGTTGTCGACATGGCCGACCCGCTCGGCCATGTCCAGGGTGCCGAAGCCCGCTGCGCACGCCACTACATACGCCAGTAGCACCAGAAAGGGGTTATGACTGCAATTGAGTAATAAGTGCCCACTGTCCGGAAGGTCGGTAAAAAAATGCAAACCAAGCCATTCCATAGCATGTCCCGTCACAGAGTTTTAGTCTGACTGCGTCTTTCAGTATAGAGAGCGTGAGCGAGTTACAAGGATTGATGGCAGATTGCTTCTAATTATTTGGCGATGATTTTATAAACAACTAGAACCAAATGATTAGGGATGACCGCCCGGGTCGCCCGATGGAGTGACATCAGACTTACGAATCATTACAGACAATCCCCACGAGGCTGACTAGATTGCAGGTTCCGGGCTCAGGATGCGTCTGGCATCGCGGCTCACATAACAATAAAAGAGACGGACCCATGCAGAACTCGACCCAAGCGGCGAATGCCTGGCGCATTCTGTTCCTGCTGTTCCTGGCCAACCTGTTCAACTTTTTCGACCGCACCATTCCCGCGATCATCATCGAGCCGATCCGCATGGAGTGGCACCTCAGCGACTTCCAGCTCGGGATCATCGGTACCGCGTTCACCATCGTTTATGCAATTGCCGGCTTGCCGCTGGGGCGCCTGGCCGATACCGGCTCGCGCAGCAAACTCATGGGCTGGGGCCTGGCGGCGTGGAGTGGCCTGACAGCGGTCAATGGTCTGGTGGGCAGCTTCTGGACCTTTTTGCTGGTGCGCATGGGCATCGGCATCGGCGAGGCCAGTTATGCGCCGGCGGCAAACTCGCTGATCGGTGACCTGTTTCCCGCCCACCGCCGTGCCCGGGCCATGGGGATCTTCATGCTGGGCCTGCCCTTGGGCCTGTTGCTGGCCTTCTTCACCATTGGTGCGATGGTCAAGGCGTTCGACAGCTGGCGTGCGCCATTCTTTATTGCCGCGGTGCCGGGGCTGATCCTTGCGGTGTTCATGTTCTACATCAAGGAACCCAAGCGCGGCGCGGCGGAAGCCGTGCAAGTCTCCCAGGAGAAAGTCGACCGGCCGATTCGCCGGGTGCTGGCGGTGCCGACATTCCTCTGGCTGGTGCTGGCCGGGTTGTGCTTCAACTTCGCCACCTATGCCTGCAACTCGTTCCTGGTGCCGATGCTGCAACGCTATTTCCTGCTGCCGTTGCAGGATGCGGCAGTCGCCACCGGTGTCATCGTCGGTATTACCGGCCTGGTGGGCCTGACCCTGGGCGGCTGGATTGCCGACAAGATCCATCAACGCATCGCTAACGGCCGGCTGCTGTTCGCGGCGTGCAGTTTGATTATCTCTACAGTGACCACTGCCTGGGCGTTGCACGCGGGGCGGATCGAGATTGGTGTGTTTGTGGCGCTGTTCAGTGTCGGCTGGCTGTTTGCCTATAACTTCTACACCTGCGTGTACACGGCGATCCAGGACGTGGTCGAGCCGCGCCTGCGGGCGACGGCGATGGCATTGTTCTTCGCCGGCTTGTATTTGCTGGGCGGGGGCATGGGGCCGATTGTGGTGGGCGGGTTGTCGGATCATTTTGCCCATTCGGCGATGTATGCCGACGGTGCCCAGCAGATGACCGAGGCTTACAAGGCGGTGGGACTGCATGACGCCATGTACCTGATTCCGGTGGCGCTGTTCCTGACCATGCTGTTTCTGTTCCAGGCGTCCCGCAGTTTTGTGCGCGATGCCCAGCGGATGAAGGATGGGTTGGGGGTGGTGGAGGTGCCGGCCAGGGCGGTTACTGCCTGAGATCGAAGTGACGCCTTCGCGAGCAAGCCCGCTCCCACATTAGACCGCATTCTCAAGATGGAACTCGGTCAAATGTGGGAGCGGGCTTGCTCGCGAAGAGGCCATCAATAACAACGATGTCTCAAGTGAATAAAAAAGGCCCGCATTGCGCGGGCCTTTTTGTTCAGCAGGGCAGGGCGGTAATCAACCCGCGACCAACACCCGAATCGCTTCCAGTCGCAGCGCCGCCTTGTCGAGCATGGCCAGGCCTTGCTCGCGCTGTTGGCGCAGGGCAACCAGTTCGCTGTCGCGCACGGTCGGGTTGACCGCTTGCAACGCGGTCAGGCGCGCCAGTTCTTCCTCGGTATCCGCCGCCAGGCGACGTTGAGCCTCGGCCACACGCTCGGCGTGACGCGGGGCGATCTTCTCTTCACCGGCGTTGATCCGCGGCGTCAGCTGGTCGCGCTGGGCCTGCACGAACTTGTTGGCGCTGGCCCGCGGCACGCTTTCCAACTGGTCATTCAAGGTCAGGAACGACACGCGGCCCGACAGGTCATTGCCGTTGGCATCCAGCAGGCAACGCAGTGCCGCCGGTGGCAGGTAACGGCCCAACTGCAGCGAACGCGGAGCAACCACTTCGCTGACGTAGAGCAGTTCCAGCAACACGGTGCCCGGCTTGAGCGCCTTGTTCTTGATCAGCGCCACGGCGGTGTTGCCCATGGAACCGGACAGCACCAGGTCCATGCCGCCCTGCACCATCGGGTGTTCCCAGGTAATGAACTGCATGTCTTCGCGCGACAGCGCCTGGTTACGGTCGTAGGTGATGGTCACACCTTCGTCGTCGCCCAGGGGGAAGCTGGCGTCGAGCATTTTTTCGCTGGGCTTGAGAATCAGTGCGTTTTCCGAATGGTCTTCGCTGTCGATGCCAAAGGCGTCGAACAGGGTTTCCATGTAGATCGGCAGGGTGAACTGGTCGTCTTGCTCAAGGATCGCTTCCACCAGCGCATCACCTTCGCCAGCGCCGCCGGAGTTGAGCTCCAGCAAACGGTCGCGGCCGGTGTGCAGTTCGGCTTCGAGGCGCTCGCGCTCGGCACGGGCTTCGTCGATCAGCCCTTGCCACTCGCCGTCGTCGGCGTTTTCCAGCAGCGGCAGCAGGCGCGGGCCGAACTGGTGCTGCAAGGCGTTGCCGGTCGGGCAGGTGTTGAGGAACGCGTTCAGCGCCTCGTGGTACCACTGGAACAGGCGCTCTTGCGGGCTGGTTTCCAGGTACGGCACGTGCAGTTCGATTACATGTTTCTGGCCGATCCGGTCCAGACGGCCGATCCGTTGTTCCAGCAAGTCCGGGTGGGACGGCAGGTCGAACAGCACCAGGTGGTGGGAGAACTGGAAGTTGCGGCCTTCACTGCCGATTTCCGAGCAGATCAGCACCTGGGCGCCGAATTCTTCGTCCGCAAAGTAGGCGGCAGCGCGGTCACGCTCGAGGATGTTCATGCCCTCGTGGAACACCGTGGCCGGGATGCCGGAGCGCACGCGCAGGGCGTCTTCCAGGTCCATGGCGGTTTCGGCGTGGGCGCAGATCACCAGGACTTTGGTGCGCTTGAGCATCTTCAGCTGGTCGATCAGCCACTCGACGCGCGGGTCGAAACGCCACCAGCGTTGTTCTTCATCGACGTCCGGCTGCGACTGGAAGCTGACTTCCGGGTACAGCTCGGCGTGCTCGCCCAGGGGCAGCTCGAGGTATTCGTCCGGGCACGGCAGCGGGTAGGCGTGCAGCTTGCGCTCCGGGAAACCTTGCACCGCGGCGCGGGTGTTGCGGAACAGCACGCGGCCGGTGCCGTGGCGGTCCAGCAGTTCGCGGACCAGGCGGGCACTGGCTTCGGCGTCGCCATCGTTGACGGCGGTCAGCAGCGCTTCGCCTTCGTCGCCGAGGAAGCCCTGGATGGTCTTGTGGGCGGCGGGCGAGAGACGGCCCTTGTCCAGCAGTTCCTGGACGGCTTCGGCCACCGGGCGATAGTTTTCGCTCTCGGCGCGAAAGGCGTGCAGGTCGTGGAAACGGTTCGGGTCCAGCAGGCGCAGGCGCGCGAAGTGGCTGTCCTGGCCCAGTTGCTCAGGGGTTGCAGTGAGCAGCAGCACGCCCGGAATCACTTCGGCCAGTTGTTCCACCAGCGAGTACTCGGGGCTGGCTTTTTCTTCGTGCCAGACCAGGTGGTGCGCTTCGTCGACCACCAGCAGGTCCCAGCCGGCCGCGAACAGCGCGTCCTGGGCCTTCTCGTCGTCCACCAGCCATTCCAGGGCCACCAGCGCGAGCTGGGTGTCTTCGAACGGGTTGGTGGCATCGCTTTCGATAAAGCGCTCTTCGTCGAACAGTGCGACCTGCAGGTTAAAGCGGCGGCGCATTTCCACCAGCCACTGGTGCTGGAGGTTTTCCGGCACCAGGATCAACACGCGGTTGGCGCGACCCGACAGCAACTGGCGATGGATCACCAGGCCGGCTTCGATGGTCTTGCCCAGGCCCACTTCGTCCGCCAGCAGAACCCGCGGCGCGATACGGTCGGCAACTTCACGGGCGATGTGCAGTTGGTGCGCGATCGGTTGCGCACGTACGCCGCCCAGGCCCCAGAGCGAGGACTGCAACTGGCGGCTGGTGTGTTCCAGGGTGTGGTAGCGCAGGGAGAACCAGGGCAGCGGGTCGATCTGGCCGGCGAACAGACGGTCGCTGGCCAGGCGGAACTGGATGAAGTTCGAGAGCTGGGTTTCCGGCAGGGTGACCTGCTCGTTCTGCCCATTGAGGCCGTGGTAGACCAGCAGGCCGTCGACGTCGTCGACTTCTTGCACGGTCATTTTCCAGCCTTCGAAATGGGTGATGGTGTCACCCGGCGAAAACCTCACGCGAGTGAGGGGCGCATTCCGTAGCGCATACTGGCGAGTGTCGCCAGTGGCCGGATAGAGCACGGTTAACAAGCGGCCGTCCTGTGCCAGAACGGTGCCTAACCCCAGCTCTGCTTCGCTGTCACTAATCCAGCGTTGCCCCGGTTGATACTGCTGCGCCATGCTGCCTGACTCCCGCCGTGAAAAAGCCGACTATTCTAACGGAACACGGCTTCCAGACCAAAAGGAATAGGTGCAGCTTCGAGCTTTAAGCTACAAGCGGCAAGAAAAAGGGCGGTATCTTCGTCGGATAGATGACGATTGGTTCACAAGTTGGCGGCTTGACGCTCAAGTCGTCACCCACGCAGCCGACAGTCTGCTGAACAGGAGACTAATAATATGCTGCCACCCATGCTGCCCTTGAGTGTTGTGCCGGTCACGTCGCAGCTTGACCCGGTGCGCCAGAAGCCGGATATCCCGCCCGTGGCGCCGGTCCAGCCAGGCTCCAACGAAAGTACCATCGACCTGCAAAAGCGCGATCCCGAGGAAGCGGCTTTGCTGCTGCGCGAGGAGCAACGTCGCCAGCAGGAACAGCAAAAGCGTCGCCGCGAAGCCGATGAAGACTCGCAGGAGCACCTGGCTGTTCCCGGTGACGAACTCAACGCCGACAACACCGTGCCGGTGGTGCCGTTGATTGAAGACGCACCACGGCAAGGCTTGTGGGTGGACGTCGAGGTTTAATCCCGCAGTTCGCGCAGGGCGGCGATCAGTTGCTCGATGTCTTGCGCCGTATTGAGGTAGCTCACGGAGATTCGCGCCACGCTGTCCAGCTCGCGGGCCTGCATGTCCAGTGGAGTGTAGGGCACGCCATTGGCACCGATATTGATCCGCTTGAGGCCCAGGCGGCGCTTGAGCTCGAAGGCGTCCCAGCCGGCCAGGTTGAAGGCGATCAGGCCGGACTGGTTTGCGCTGGTTCCCAGGTCATGCAAGGTAATCCCGTCGATTCGGCGCAATTGTTCACGGATTGTTTCGCTTAACAGCCGGACCGTCTCGCGGACCCGCTCGACCCCCAATCGATTGACCTCCAGCAACGCATTGCCCAGGCCTGCCAGCAAGGCGAACGACACTTCGCTGGTTTCAAAGCGCCGGGCGTCGTTGCGCAAGTCAAATCCCGCAGGGCTCCAGGGCGCCGAGAACACATCGCGTTGGGCCGGGTTCAGGCGCTCGAGAAAATCCGGCCGCACATAGAGCAGGGCGGTCCCGCGTGGGCCGCGCAGATGCTTGCGCCCGGCGCCCTTGAGCACATCGCAGTGCAGCGCTTGCACATCCACAGGCACCTGGCCGATGGCTTGCCCGGCGTCGATGAAATAGGCAATGCCATGACGCCTGGCCAACGCGCCGATGGCCTCGGCCGGGTTGATCAAGCCGCTGTTGGCGGGGAGCCAGGTCAGGTCGATCAGCCGCACCCGGGCGTCGAGCATGGCTTCCAGCCCGGCGACGGAGACCGCGCCGGTTTCATCGCAGGGGATCACTTCTACTTGCGCACCCGATTGCACGGCCGTTTGCATGCTCGCCAGGTTGCCGCCCCATTCGTGGCGGCCCACCAGAATGCGGTCGCCTGGCTGCCACGGGCCGAGCGCCTGGAACGCCATGCTCCAGGCGGTCGAGCCACTGCTGGCGAAGGCAATCGATGACACGGGCGCATTGAGCAGTTGCGCGGCGGCGCGACGGGCTTTTTCTGTCAGCAGTGCACCGTGTTCGCCGGCCTCCATCGGGCCGTCGCGGGCTTCGCGCTGCAACTGGTCAATGATTGCATCAAGCGTCCCTTGGCTGGGCAGGGAGGCCCCGGCGTGGTTGAAGTGGACGATGCCGGATTGGCAGCCCGGCGTTTCGTCCCGCAGCTCCCGGACCTCGGTCAGGGACAGCGCAGTCACGGCTGCAACTCGAAAATCGCGTCGATCTCCACGGCTACGCCGCCCGGCAAGCTGGCGACGCCCACGGCCGTACGGGCATGCCGGCCTTTGTCGCCGAGGGCGTTGACCAGCAAGTTCGAAGCGCCATTGGCGACTGCACCCTGGCGCTGGAAATCACCGCTGCTGGCGATAAATACGCCCAACCGAATGATGCGCACCAGTCGCGACAGGTCATCGCCCAAGGCATCGCTTAATTGTGCCAGCAGGCCCAGCGCCGCGAGTTCGGCGGCCTTGGCGCCTTCGTCTTCGCTGATGGATTCGCCGAGTCTTCCGATGTAAGTGGGTTTGCCGTCCAGCAGCGGGATTTGGCCGGAGATGAACAGCTGGTTCTGGCTGATCACGTAATTGACGTAGTTGGCAATCGGCTGGCTGGGTGTCGGCAGGCTCAGGCCGAGGGCTTGTACGCGTTGCGAGATGGAGTGGCTCATGGTGAATCCTCTTGGAAAGAGTCTTCAGCATGGGCGGGGCGATTTTCGCCGACAAACGGATAGATTTAACTCGACGTATCGAAATCACTCATGCGTCGGCACAGATTTCCCGCAGCCATTCACTGAAACAAGCGGCCGCCGTGCTGGTTTCGCCATGCGGGGCAATCAGCCAGTAACCGATCTCGCTTTGATAGGGCGGCCAGTCGAAGGCCTCCACCAATGTGCCTTCCTTGAGCCTGCGTTCGATCAGGCGGTGGCGGCCCATCGCGATGCCCTGGCCGGCGACGGCGGCTTCGACCACGATGTTGTAGTCGTGCAGCAGCGCCTTGGGGTAGTGCTCCACATCCACCTGATAATGCCGGGACCAGTCGGTCCACTCGAAAGGGCGGTGCGAGGTGGCCATCAGCAGCGGGCCATTGGCCAGTTGGCTGGCCTTGAACGCCGGGCTGCAAACGGGTGACAGTGTTTCGCTCATCAGGCGCGTGGCCTGCACGTCGGTCCAGTCGCCCTTGCCGTAGCGAATCGCCAGGTCGACCTCGGCGGCGGCGACATCTGCCAGCTGAATCGCCGGCACCAACTCCACCTGGATGTGTGGGTAGCGGCTGAGAAACCCCGCCAGGCGCGGTGCCAGCCACAAGGTGGCGAACGAGGCGAGCAGGCCGACGCGCAGTACGCTGGTGGCGGGCGGTGTTTGCTGCTGGCGGGTGGCGGCGGCGATGGTGTCGAGGGCGGGGCGGATCTGGTCGTAGTAGTGTTGGCCGTCTTCGGTCAGATCGATGGCGCGGGTGCGTCGGATAAACAGCGGTTTGCCCAGGTGCTGTTCGAGTTTCTGCACTTGATGGCTGAGGGCGCTTTGGGTCACTGACAGCTCGGCGGCGGCCTTGATAAAACTCAAATGCCGGGCCACGGCCTCAAAGGCGCGCAGGGCCAGGAGTGGGGGAAGGTCCTTGTGCAGTGCCACGTCGAACGCTCTGTGTGAGGGTTGGGATGGGGGGATTTTGCGGGCAAATGCGCGGGATGACATCGATTTTGTTTACGCGGGATTGGCGCAGGACGCATTATTGGGGCATCCAAGCCATTACGTAAGCCAAGCCATGAGTGACGATGACAAGCTGATTGACCTGAATGCCGAACGGGCCAAACGTGTTCATGATCTGAATGACAAGCGACTGAATGAAGTGCGCCAGGCGTTTGAACAGGCGATGCCGTTGGGGAAGCCCAAGAAAAAGCCGAAAAGCAAACCGAAAAAGCGTTGATATAGCCTGCATCGTTTGATGCAGGTCAGTTATTTCCCTTCTTTACGCTCCGTCGCGGGCGACATTGATCCTCGTCAATTTCTTCTTTCGTCTTCTTGGTTAACTTAGCCCTATCGCAACAGGGCAAGTGCAGGAGGCCGGTCATGTTTTTCGATAATGTGGTGTTTGCCGGAGTGCTGACGGTTGGCCTCATGGTGATGTTCTTTGTAGGGTTTGGAATTTTTATCTGGAAAGACGCTAATAAGCGTAAGAGGCCTTAGGTCTTTTCGGATATATGAGCACGCAAGGCATTTTGGGCGACTTCGGTCGCCTTTTTTTTGTTTTGGATTTTTTGATTTGGATTTTTTGATTTGTGTACATATCCGTTGCTGCGGTAACGGCTACTTATGGTTTCGCTCTTACAGCGAGTCACTTTTTTACAAACGCCTAAAAAAGTAACCAAAAAACGCTTTGCCCCACCACTCGGTGCC
>NZ_JACAOX010000042.1:0-55315 GCF_013386015.1 Pseudomonas sp. B6001 | reverse complement strand
TAGGCGGCCGTTACCTAAATAATGGATATGTACCCCGAACAAAAACCTCAGCGCACCAAGCTCAAATCCAACCGCCCATCACGCACCGGCGGACACCAGTAATACCCCCCAGTCAACGGCTTGCTAATGCGATACAACCCATCAACAATCCCATCCTCAAGCCCACTCATCCGCCGCAGTTGCGCTTCAAACGCATCAAACGAATGCCCAAACGCCAGGAACATCAACCCCGCCTGACCATTCTCGGCCCATGGCATCGACCGCCGCACCACAAACGCCTCCGGGGTAAAACTCTCCTGAGCCGTACGCTTGGTGTGCGCCGACTCCGGCGCGTCCTCCAGCTCCTCGTTATCACCATGGCGCCGACCAATAATGTGGTCCCGCTCCAGAGCTGGCAACGCCGCAAACCCATCCAGATCATGCTGCCACTGCTGGATCGCCGCAAAACTCGCACCACCCTGCGCCACCGCCGCCTCCACCGCCGCATCATCATGCGGATTCTCAGTGCCATCCTCATAGTCGGTCAGATCAAACCCGGTCTTGTAGCGAAACCCCTCGGTCATCTGCACCAGACCAAACCCCGGCGCCAGGGCTTTCTCGAACGCCCGGCTGCGCAACAGCAACTCACCGCGATCCACACCGTGCAACCAGACCCACAGCGCCTGCTGGGTCGACGGATTCTCCGCCCCCGGCCCGCTCACACGAGGGAACGCCCGCAACCCGTCAATCCGGGCGCCAAGGGCATTGACCAGCGGCTCACCAAAACCGACCACCGCACTGGCGTCCACCAACTGCACCAGCGCATCCAGTGCGGCAGGCACGGCATCCAGCGACTCAATGGCAAAAAACAGATGGCGTGCCTGCAACGGCACCGGTGCGGCAAGAATGCCCGGCTGGTACTGACTCATGTGAACTCCTTCAAGAAAGCCGCGCAGTTTACCCGGCGAGCTCACGGTTGTGCTCAAGGTTTTCCAAGGTTCGCGGGTTAATGCGTCTAGCCCTTGCCACACGGGCCGTTGATGGGTGAATCTCTAGTCACGTTTTGCAACCATTCCAGGGGTAGCGACATGACCACCGACAACCTGCTCGCCCAGCTGTTTCCCACTGCCGCCGAGATTCCCGAGCAATTCCGGCTCGCGGCGCCCATCGAACAACGTGATTACCTGGTCGGCGGCCAGTTGCATGTGTGGAACGGCCCTTTGGCCGAAGTGCGCAGCCCGGTGCAGTTGCGCGGCACCGACGGTGACACGCCGGTGATCATCGGCAGCACCCCGCTGCTGGACGCCGACACCGCCTTGACCGCCCTCGACGCTGCCGTGGCCGCCTACGACCGTGGCCAGGGCGCGTGGCCGACCATGCGCGTGGTGGATCGCATCCAGCATGTCGAAGCGTTTTTGCGGCGTATGCGCGAACAGCGTGACGCAGTGGTCAAGCTGCTGATGTGGGAGATTGGCAAGAACCTCAAGGACTCGCAGAAAGAGTTCGACCGCACTTGCGACTACATTACCGACACCATCAACGCCCTCAAGGAACTCGACCGCCGCTCCAGCCGCTTCGAGCTGGAACAGGACACCCTGGGGCAGATCCGCCGGGTGCCGCTGGGCGTGGCGCTGTGCATGGGCCCCTACAACTACCCGCTGAACGAGACCTTCACCACGCTGATCCCGGCGCTGATCATGGGCAACACCGTGGTGTTCAAGCCGGCCAAGCTCGGCGTGCTGCTGATTCGCCCGTTGCTGGAGGCGTTCCGCGACAGCTTCCCGGCCGGCGTGATCAACGTGATCTACGGCAGCGGCCGCGAAACCGTCAGCGCGCTGATGGCCAGCGGCAAGATCGATATCTTTGCGTTTATCGGCACCAACAAGGCCGCCAGCGATTTGAAGAAACTGCACCCGAAACCGCACCGGCTACGCGCGGCGTTGGGCCTGGATGCAAAGAATCCCGGGATCGTGCTGCCGCAGGTCGACCTGGACAATGCGGTCAAC
Organism: Pseudomonas sp. B6001; assembly: GCF_013386015.1. Lineage (NCBI taxonomy): Bacteria > Pseudomonadati > Pseudomonadota > Gammaproteobacteria > Pseudomonadales > Pseudomonadaceae > Pseudomonas > Pseudomonas sp. B6001. The sequence goes on along the minus strand of NZ_JACAOX010000042.1, from coordinate 53,330 downwards.
GAAGCTGTCACCGGTTCGCTCTCGTTCAACGGCCAGCGTTGCACCGCGTTGAAGATCCTGTTTGTGCATGAGGATGTGGTCGACAGCTTTATCGAGAAATTCAACCGCAAGCTGGCGACCCTCAAGCCTGGCATGCCGTGGGAAGACGGTGTGTCGCTGACGCCACTGCCCGAGCAGGGCAAGGTGGATTACCTCGGCGGCCTGGTGACCGACGCACTGGCCCATGGCGCCAAGGTGGTGAACGAGAATGGCGGCGCCAGCCGTGGCTCGTTTTTCTACCCGGCGGTGCTGTACCCGGTGAACCCGCAGATGCGCGTGTACCACGAGGAGCAGTTCGGTCCGGTGGTGCCGATCGTGCCTTACCGCGACCTGGAGACGGTGATCGACTACGTGCTGGAGTCGGACTTCGGCCAGCAACTGAGTATCTTCGGCACCAGCCCGAGGGAAGTCGGGCGCCTGGTGGACGCGTTCGCCAACCAGGTGGGCCGGATCAACATCAATGCCCAGTGCCAGCGCGGGCCGGACAGTTTCCCGTTCAACGGGCGCAAGAACTCGGCCGAGGGCACGCTGTCGGTACATGATGCGTTGCGGGTGTTTTCGATCCGTACCCTGGTGGCGACCAAGTTCCAGGCGAGCAACAAGGAACTGGTCAGTGACATCCTGCAGGAACGCACGTCGAGCTTTCTGACCACTGACTATATTTTCTGAGCCCGACACCGATCTAAAAATGTGGGAGCGGGCTTGCTCGCGAAAGCGGTGGTTCAGTCACCGGATGTATTGACTGACACGCCGCCTTCGCGAGCAAGCCCGCTCCCACATTGGAACTGAGTGAAGCCTGAACAACGAGGTTACCCTGATACCAATGAATCTCCCTCTCTTCGCCCGCCGCTTGCTGCGTCCCTTGCTGGACCCGTACCGGCGCTACCGTCACGCCAAGTTGATCCACGCGGTGCGGGTTTCCATTGGGTTGCTCGCAACGATCCTGCTCACCACCGGCATCAACCTGCCCCATGGTGAGTGGGCCTCGGTGACGATGCTGATCGTGATCGGCGGTTTGCAGCACCACGGCAATATCGGCAAGAAAGCCGTCGAGCGCGCCTACGGCACGTTGATCGGCGCCAGCGTCGGTTTGCTGCTGGTGCTGCAACAGGCGTATCTGGGGCAACCGCTGTTGACGTATTTGCTGATGTCGGTGGTGTGCGGGTTCTTTTCCTATCACGCCATCGGCAAGGGCGGATACATCGCGTTGCTGTCGGCCATCACCGTATTTATCGTTGCGGGCCATGGCGATAATCCGATATCGGACGGGTTGTGGCGCACGGTCGACATCCTGATCGGCATCGTCCTGGCCCTGGCGTTTTCCTTCGCCCTGCCGCTGTATGCGGTGTATTCCTGGCGCTACAACCTGGCCAGTGCCTTGCGCGATTGCGCGGCGATTTATAGCCGGATCATCAGCGGCCAATCGGTCACCGATGATGAACACCTCAAGCTGCTGAATCGCCTGAACGCCGCGATGCTGCAACTACGCTCGCTGATGCCATCGGTGTCCAAGGAAGTGCGGATTTCCATGACCGAGCTGGACACCCTGCAGCGGCATTTGCGGATGTGCATCAGCACCCTGGAGATCCTCGGCAACACCCGCCCCGACCCACGGGACAAGGAAGCCCTGGCGCGCATGCAGGTGGCGTTGAAAGCCGAGCACCGGCAGATTCGGGTGCAGTTGATCGGGATGGCGCGGGCGTTGCAATCCGGGGCCACCGACCGGCTGGAACGTCCGAGCACCACGCCGACCCACGAACAGACCTTTGAAGTGCCGGTGGTCAACGCGTTGGACGGTTACCGGTTATTGACCCTGCAACTGGCAGCCAATATTGACGCCATGCGCCAGCGCCTGGCCAAGAGCGCCAGCCACTGGAAAATCTGATCAGCCCCGGTGCAGCGCCTGTATCAACAGCTGCTGCAACGCCTGTAACCGGGGCTCGGGGCTGTCCTCGGCAAAGCGCAACACGTTCGCCACTTCGGGCAGCGGCATCCGCTGGTCGAAGGGGCGATACACTTCCACGCGCTTGTCGAGATGGTCACTGCTGAGCAGGCCGATGCCCAACCCGGCGGCGATGGCCGATACCACACCCTCCACCGACCCGCATTCCACCACCACCTGCCAGCGAATGCCCAAGGCGCTCAGGCGTTCCTGGGCCAGTTGCCGGTAAAAACAGCCGGGGCCGAAGGTGATCAGCCGCACGCATTCGTCAGGCGCAGGCTGCCAGCCGGGCCGGGCGCACCAGTGCACCTGTTCGGTCCACAGCAATTGGTCCCGCGCTTCGATACGCGGGATGAAATCCTGATGCAGCGCCAGGTCCAGCTCACGGTCCACCAGGGCCTGGCGAAGCACGTGGCTCTGCTCCACCACAATTCGCACATCCAGCTGGCGGTGTTGCCGGGAAAACTGGCCGAGCAAGTTCGACAACTCGGCCATCGGCACCTGTTCGGTGGCGCCCAGGCGGATGGAGCCTTGTAACTGCACCGAATTGAAATGCGCCAGCGCTGCATCGTGGGCCTCGATGATGCGCCGGGCGTGGACGAGCAACTGCGCGCCATCATCACTGGCCACCAGGCGCTGGCCCTCGCGCTGGATCAACGGCCGCTCGAGTTGTTTCTCCAGGCGCTTGATCTTCCAGCTGACCGCCGACTGGCTGAGGTTCAAACGCTCGGCCGCCCGGGTGACACTACCGGTTTCGACCACAGTTTGCAGGGCACGCAGCACATCGATGGGCAGTCGCTGGTTCATGATCAGACCTATGACAAAAACAGGATTAGCAGAGAGTAAGTTGTCATTGGCGTCATGACCAGCCGGGCTTTAGGGTAAAGCCTTAATCAACCGCGAGGACCTGTCATGACTGCCCTGCTTAACCAAACCGCACTGATCAACGGTTGGCGCATCGCCACAGGCCGCCATGGCGAGGGGCTGCCGGTGCTGTTGCTGCACGGCACACCCGCCCATTCCATCATCTGGCGCAGGGTGGTGCCGCGTCTGACTGCCGCCGGCATGCAGGTCCATTTGTTTGACCTGTTGGGTTTCGGCGCTTCGGAGCGTCCACTCCAGGGGGATACTTCGGTGGCAGTGCAAAGCCGCTTGATCGGCGATTTGCTGGACCACTGGGGGCTCGAGCGTGTGCACCTGGTGGGCCATGACATCGGCGGCGTCAACGCGCTGCTGTTTGCCCTTGACCACCCGCAGCGGGTGCACTCATTGACGGTCGCCGACGCCCCCAGTTATGACTCGTGGCCATCGCCCACTTGGCGCGGGATTCATCAGCGGTTTGCCGAACATGCACGCATGGCACCGGATGAACACCGCGCGTTGATGATCCGACAACTGGCCATGGCGGTGTTCGACAAGAGCGTGATGCAGGGCGCGCTGCTGGAGGAATACCTGGCGCCGATCAGTGGCGTGATCGGTCAGCCAGCGTTCTACCAGCATCAGGTGGCGCATTACGACTCGCGGTATACCGCCGATTTTGCGCAGCGCCTGCCGGGCATGGATTTGCCGGTGCAGATTTTATGGGGCGCTGAAGATGAATGGCAGCCGCTGGCTTATGCACATCGCCTGCGAAACGACATTCATGGGGCCGTGCTGCAGGTGGTGGAAAACGCCGGGCACTTTCTGATGGAGGATGCGCCGGAACGGGTGAGTGAGTACCTTGTAGACTTTATCGGCCAGGTTCACAGTCAACGCTGACTGCCATTTGTCGGGATTACACAAGCCAATAGACTTCACACTTTCTCTTACATATTTTTCACGTTTTATTCACATCCAGAGACGTAGGGTAAAGCCTCATCCGTTACAAACGTTGTAGTTAAAAACCCGCCGCCCCAGCGGGTTTTTTTTGCCCGGGATTTGAGTGGGCACACGGTTTCTGGAGAGAGGAGTCGAAGCAAACCGGCTCATTGCGAGCCGGTCTTGATGGGTCAACGAGCCACCTTGTTGACAGGCGACGCCGCTTGCTCACGTATCGCGCGCTGGGTATCGAGCACCCGCGCCAGGGCCGTTTCGGCTTCAGGACTTTGCTGCGGCACACGAATCGCCGCCGACACCAGGGTAATCAGCTTGGCCATGACCTCGGCATCCGTGGCCGGGCGTCCCAGGCTCATGGAGTTCATCAGCAAACGCAGCTCGGTACCGGCCATCACCCCGGAGATCGCCTTGAGGGCAAATTGCAGGCGCACCCCCAGCTCGTTGCGCGGCAAGTCCGGAAGCGCCAGTGCGAAGGCTTCGAAGAAGCGCTGGAACACCGGCTGGTAATGCACCTTGAGGTATTCCTGGATAAACGGCGACGTGTCGCTGTACACCCGCCCCAGGAACCGGATGAATGAACGCCCTTCCCCGCTGGCCGGGTCGCTGCGTTCCAGGCCCATGGCCGGGGCGAACAGCACCCCGAGCAAGGTGTCGCAATCCAGCGGGCCGTCGGATTCGGCTTCGCACCGGGCGAGCAACTCCAGGCGCTGCTCGTTGAGCGGTTCCAGGCGCTGCATCAGCAGGGTTTTCATCAGGGAGTCCTTGTCCCCGAAGTGGTAATTCACCGCAGCGAGATTGACCTGGGCCCTCTCGGTTATCTGCCGCAACAAAACAGCGTCATAGCCGTATTTGATGAAAAGAGCCTCTGTCGCATCCAGCAATCGGGTCTTGGTAACGTTTGGAGCGCTGAGTTTCTTCGCGACCATAGGGATTGGGGTTCCACTGCGGAAATATTGTTTTAAAAATTAATTTGATTTTTTATACCGGGGCCGCTGCCTGAAAGCAAGTAGTGACACAGCGCCATACTATTCAAAGCCAACAGCAACGGGCTCATTGAGGGTAGCTGATGGATTTTTTCAGCGCCGGAAACGTCCCTTTGAAGAATCGTTTCAAAGGGTAAAACCGCTCTATATCCATGGCTGGCGGAACGGCTGGATCGCGGTTAGTATTCAAACAATATTTTAAAAACAAGAAATAAAACCAGTCCGTGACGTGTACCAGGCAGCTCCTGAACTTGTTACAAGGATTTTCGGGGGAAGCACGGCGCTGTCGAGGCTGCAGGCGTAGTCATGATGACAGATACCCCCGCGCACCCAGGCTTTATCTCCTTGCAAGGCATCGGCAAAAGCTATCAGCTGGCCGGTCAACACCTGTCGATTCTCAATGATGTATGCCTGGCCATCGAAACCGGTGACAGCTGCGGCATCCTCGGCGCCTCCGGCTCCGGCAAAAGTACCCTGCTCAATATTCTCGGCCTGCTGGATTTGCCCGACTGCGGCCAGTACCGCTTTGCCGGCCATGACATCTTCAGCGCCAGCCCCGATCAATTGGCGGCGATCCGCAATCAGCAGATCGGTTTCGTCTTCCAGAGTTTCAACCTGCTGCCACGCCTCAGTGCCCTGGACAACGTCGCCCTGCCCCTGAGCTACCGCGGCGTGTCACGCCACGACTCGGTGGAACAGGCCCTGCGCATGCTCGACCAGGTGGGCCTGGCCGAGCGCGCCCACCATCGCCCGGCCGACCTTTCCGGCGGCCAGCGCCAACGGGTCGCCATCGCCCGGGCATTGGTCGGCAATCCGTCGGTGATCCTCGCCGACGAACCCACCGGCAACCTCGACAGCACCACCGCCCAGGAGATCATGGACCTGTTGCTGGCGCTCAACCGCGAGCAGCAGGTGACGCTGATCATCGTCACCCACGACCCGCACATTGCCGAACGCCTGAATCGCAAGATCCTGGTGCGCAATGGCGTGGTGCAAGAGGCCGGGCGCCTATGAGCCTGCGGGTCGAACAAAGCCTGAGCCAGTTGCTGTACGAGGCGTTTGTCAGCCTGCGCACCCTGGGCAAGCGCTCGATCCTGGCCTTGCTGGGCATCGTCATCGGCAGTTCCTCGGTGGTGGCGCTGATCAATATCGGGCACAACGCCGCCGAAGACGCGGCGATGATTTTCAAGGACATGGGCACCGACACCCTGGTGGCGCAATTCCCGCCCAGGGGTGCCAGCACTGCGCAAATGCCCGCCAGCCTGGACCTGGAAGCCGTGCGCCGCAGCGTTCCCGGCATTGCCCATATCGGTGCGGTCTCGCTGTTCAGCGGGCCAGTGGTGTTCCATGGCCGTACCTGGAACGCAAGCCTCGTCGGCAGTACGCCGGACCTCAAGGATGCCATGCGCCTGTCGGTGCGCGACGGGCGCTTCCTGTCGAGTTTCGATGCTGGGGAAACCTATGCGGTCGTCGGTGACCAGGTCGTCCAGGCCTTGAGCGTGCCCGGCGACCCGCTGCAACTGGGCGACCGGGTACGTATCAACGATTACCTGTTCCTGATCGTGGGCATTCTGCACAGCCAGCCCCGGGCAATGCTGATTCCCGTACAGGCCAACGAATCGCTGTTCGTCCCCGCCCCGGGCATGCGCCGGATCTACGCCAGCCCGCAAATCGGCAACGTGATCATCCGTGCCACCCCCGGCCAGGATATGGAACGCCTCGCCCAGGACTCAGCCGTGGCACTGCGAGCCCAGCTCACCGACCACGATGTCGACATTCAGGTGCCCCAGCAAATGATCGATGGCATGACCCGCCAAAGCCGGACCTTCGCCTACCTGCTGCTGGCCCTGGGCGCGATCTCCCTGGTGGGCGGCGGCGTCGGCGTGATGAACGTGATGCTGATGAACGTCTCGGAGCGGCGCCGGGAAATCGGGATTCGCATGGCCCTCGGGGCGCGCCAGCGCGACATTCGCAACCTGTTCCTGCTGGAAGCCGTGACCCTGACCGCCGTGGGTGCGGTATGCGGCGCGGTACTGGGCATGACCGCCGCGTACCTGTATGCCAGGCTGTCCGGCTGGCAGTTTTCCCTGGCAGTGGCCGCGCTGCCGCTCGGGGTCGGCAGCACGTTGCTGGTGGGGCTGTTTTTCGGGATCTATCCGGCGGTGTCGGCCTCGCGGCTGCAGCCGGTGGAGGCCCTGCGCGATGAATAAACGCCTGCTGTTGTTGACCGCCTTGGTAAGCCTGCACAGCGTGGCCGCCGACGTGGTGATTCGCCCCTCCGCGCCCAGTACCACCCGCAGTGGCTATGAACGCAGCGTGTCGCTGAATGCCCAGTCCACCACCCTGACCCTGGGCGACGCGGTGTACCTGGGCCTGCGCAACAACCCGGCGATTCGCAGCGCGTACCTGCAACGGGTGGCGCAGAAATTCGACCTGCGGGTGGCTGAAGACACGTTCAACCCCAAGCTGACCCTGAACAGCTACTACCGCACGACTAAAGGCACTGAAGACAGCTCCCGCAACGCTAACCTCGCGCCCAATGCCACCTTGCTCGGTGAGTACGGCACGCGCCTGAGCATGAACTGGACCCAGCAACTGAACAACGCCGATCGCGCCGGACGCTACCGCAGCGACGGCCTCGACCTGTCACTGATCCAACCGCTGATGCGCGGTGCCGGCTGGGACGCCACCACCGCCCCGCTGCGCCTGTCACGCCTGTCGGAACAGGCCAACCGCCTGAACCTCAAGGCCAACGTGGCGCAAACCATCAGCAACATCATCGCCACCTACCGCGAGTTGCTGCGGGCCCAGGAACAACTGAGCATCGTGCAGGACGCCCTCAAGCGCTCCGGCACTTTGCTTGAAGTGAACAAGGCACTGATCAGTGCCGGGCGCATGGCCGAGTTCGAGATTGTGCAGACCGAAGCCGATATCGCCACCCAGCAACTGGGGGTGGAAGAAGCCCAGAACCAACTGGACACCAGCCGCCTGACCCTGCTGCGCCTGCTGGCCCTCGACCTGTCGACACCGATCCGCGCCACCGAGGCCCTTGAAGCCAGGCCCATGGACATCGATAAACGCCAGGCTTTCGTGCTGGCGCAGAACCAGCAGCCGGAATACCTCGCCACCCTGCTCGGCAGCCAGCAGGCCGACCTCAACCTGGTGATCGCCAAGGACTCCGGCCGCTGGCAAGTGGACCTGGTGGCCGGTGCCAACCAGATTCGGGCCGCCACCAATGACGATAACGGCTACAACAGCAATCGGCGCTGGGACAGCTACGCGGGCGTGCAGGTGCAGATTCCCATCGGCGACATCAGCACTCGCCAGGCCGAGGTGCACGCGCGGGTCGATGTGGAAAACCAGGAGATCATCATCGCCGACGCCCGCCAGCAACTGGAGCGCGACGTCAATGATGTGGTGCGCGACCTGGGCACTCGCTGGCGCCAGTATGAAATTTCCCAGCGGGCGGTAGAGTTGTCCAAGCGCAAGATCGAAATCGAACGGGAAAAACTCAGCGCCGGGCGCTCCACGAACTTCCAGGTATTGAGTTTCGAAACCGACCTGCGCAACGCCGAGAACTCGCGGCTCAATGCGCTGATTGCCTATTTGAACGCCCAGACTCAGCTCGACTTGACCTTGGGCATGACGCTGGAAAGTTGGGAAATCGCCCTCAATGACTACTAATAAGAAGCGCCTGTTGGGCGCCGTGTTGATTGTGCTGGTGGCCGGCGTCGGCATCTCGCTGCTCAGCCGTCAAAGCCCGGCCGCCAACCAGCCCGGCAACGCCGAGCAGTGGCTGGCGGTGAAGGTCGACCCGCTGGTGCATCAGATCGGCCTGGTGGGCAAGATCGAGCCTGACACCACCATCACCCTCACCGCGCCGTTCGACGGTAATGTGCAGGCCAACCTGGTGGAACAGGGCCAGCGGGTCGAGGCCGGGCAGGTGTTGCTGCGCATGGACCCGGCCACCCTCGAAGTGCAACTGCGCGACGCCCTCTCCGCCCAGCTCAAGGCCCGGCGCACGGTGCAGGAAATGCAGGACTGGGACAGCGGCCAGCAAGTCGGGCGCGCCCGCCGCACCCTGCGCACTGCCGAAATGACCGCCAGCAACACCCAGCGCAAACTCACCGAAAGCGAAAACCTGTTCAAGCGCGGCATCATCCCGCGCAACGAACTCGACGACCTGAAACAGCAGGCCACCCAGCAACAACTCGACCTGACGGCCGCCCGCGCTGAGCTGCAACAGACCGTTGAACAAGGCCAGGGCGAATACCGGCAGATCGCCGATATGGAGCTGACCAATGCCACCGTGAAATATGACGCCCTGCATACCCTGCTCGACGGCAAGGAAGTCAAGGCCCCGTTCTCCGGCATTGTGGTGCCGGCGCCGGGCAGTAACTCATCGACCCAGGGCAGCGGGAGCACTAACGCGCCGGTGCAGGCCGGGAGCAAGGTCAACCAGGGCCAGGTGCTGTTTGGACTGGCGAACATCGAGAAACTGAAAATCGTCGCCAAGGTCTCGGAACTGGACATCAACCAGTTGCACCAGGGGCAGGCGGTGGAGGTGATGGGCGACGGGTTTGATGGGGAACGGCTGACGGGATCGGTCAGCGTGGTCAGTGGCTTGGCGATTGCCAGCGACAGCCAGGGCAGCGCGCAGTTTCCGGTGACCCTGTCGATTCCCAAGCTGACCCCGCAACAGTTGCAACGGGTAAGGTTGGGGATGAGTGCGCGGTTGACCATTGTGACCTACAACAATGACCAGGCGATTGTCGTACCGGCCCAGGCGATCAGTCGCGGGGATGGGGTGATGACGGTGGAATATCGGGCCGCGATGGATAAACCGGTGGAGCGGGTGACGGTGACCACCGGGCAGTCGACGGCCCAGGGGGTTGAAGTGTTTGGGTTGAAGCCTGGGTTTGTGAAGGTCGGTCCATGAACCCGACCTGTAGGAGCTGGCTTGCCTGCGATAGCAATCTCTCAGTTGATAAAGATGCAGCTGACCCACCGCTATCGCAGGCAAGCCAGCTCCCACATTAGATTCAGAGGTGTGCCAACCTCGCGGCCAGCGCCTTGGCCTGAATCGCGACATCCGTCACTGCGGTACTTTCCCACCACATCCCGCGCAACGGCGGGCCCATGGCAAACAGCCGCCGGCTGACATTCCCGTGGGCATCCAGCACCGCCCCCGACACATCCGCCGCAATCCCCAACGCCAACGGCCCGGGCTGAATCAGCCCGCGCTTGAGCAACTGCCGGGGCAACGGCCGGGCCACGCGCCGCCAGTCATATTCAATCCCGCTGGAGTTGATCAGCGCTGCCCCCGACACCTGCACCACATCCTGCTCTCCACGATGACGCAGGCGGATCGTCACCTCACCTTGCGAAGGCACCAGCCCCTTGTACGAAGCCGCCCGGATCCGCAGCCGCCCTTCCCCATGCAACCGCGCCACCAACTCGGCACTCAACGGCGGCGAACGGTGGTGGTGGCTTTCCCACCAGGGCCGCACATGCCGCACGAACTGACGTTTCTCGCCCTCGCTGGCCTGGCTCCACAACCGCCCGATGTTGGCACGCACGGTGTCCAGCGGCGCTTGCCAGTCAATCCCCTGCACCAGCGCGAGCCGGCATTGGCGTCGCACCTCCCGCAGCAATTGCCGGGGGCTGCGCAGGCTGTGGTCTTCTCCCAGGAAGTCGACCCAGGCCGGCGGCTGCCGACGGACATGGGGCAACAGGCCGTGGCGCGAAAAAATCTCGATGGGCCCGCGATGGCCGGCCTGTTCCAGGGACACCACGGCGTCCACCATGGTCAGCCCGGAACCGATGATCAGCACGGTGGATTGCGGGTCCAGTTGGGTCATGGCCGATACATCCCACGGGTCGACGGCAGCGGCATTCAAGCCGCTGGATTCGGTCTGTGGCGTGCGTGCCGCCGGGAACATGCCGGTGGCCAATACCGCACAGGCACCGCGCAGTTGCTGGCCGTCGCTCAAGGTCAGCCGTGTGGCGTGTTCATCCACCTCAAGGTCTGTCACCTCGGCGCGAATGTGCTCGACGGTCGACGCGGAAATCGCCTTGGCCTCGGCCAGCCGCTGCTGCGCGTACAGGCCAAAAATCCCGCGGGGCGGAAACAGTTCGCTGATGGGCACGTGCTGCTGGTCCGACTCGGGCCAGCCGCCGCCGGCGATATAGGCGGTCAGCCACTGGGTCAGGTCATCGGCGTTGTCCGGGTCGACGCTCATGCGCGCGGCGTTGCCGTTCAAGGTGTGCCCAAGCTCTACCGCACTGTAGGCCTCGCCGCGCCCCAGTTCCTGGCGCGGCTCGATCACCAGGATCTGCCGCGTGCCCGGCAGGCGCAGCAACTGCACCGCCAGCATCGTCCCGCTCAGGCCGCCGCCGACAATCAGCACATCGGCGTTGCGAATGGCGCTCGTCGCCTGTCCGCGTTCGGTTTCACTCATGAAATTGCGCCCTTACTGTCTGCCTGAATGGTTGTGGTAAAAATCGCCCCGTGCAGTATCCAGCACATCGACCCGGGACGCCTAGTTCAGCCCGACTGCGGGAAGCCCAGGCTCTGGCCGCTAATCAGCCATTGCTCCAGCACCGTCGCCAGGCCGCCTTGCCAATGGGTGCTTTCCCCGCTCCACAATTCGGTCTTGCCCGAAGGCTGCCACCAGCGACAGAGCCGTTGTGAGGTGTCCACAGGGTCGATCCGTCGCACCATCGCCAACGTCTGGAACCCAGGGGCATACGCGTGGGTAGGCCGGATGCGCCACACTTGTTGCTGCAGGGCAGCGGGCTCGAGGTCATCCGCCAGGGTCAGGATCTGGCCACCGATCACCTGGGCGGCCAGGGCCAGCAGCAATAGGCCGGGTTCGAAGGCACCGCTGAGGGCCAGCCGCGACTGCTCGGTAAAGCCCTGCTGACGCAAGCCATCAGCCAGGCGCTCGACATCCCGCAACGCATCGATCCAGCGCCAGGCATACCACTGGCCGTCACGCTTGTGGCGCAGGGCGCTGTGCAACGGGGTCACCTGTGCCCAATGGCGCAACTGCGCCAACGCCTCGGGCAACACCGTAACCCGTTCGGCGGGCCATTCCACATCCAGCGCAAGTTCAAGTTCATGCACGCTCATAGGGTGATGCTCCTATTGGTGAAACAAGCATGCGGTGGTCCGCTGGCCGGATTTATGTGGGCGGCGGTGGGACGGCTCGACTCGCTCGCGAAAACGGTGCGTCAGGCAACATCAATGCTGAATGTCAGTCCGCATTCGCGAGCAAGCCCGCTCCCACATTTGTTTTATGTACACCCGACAAATCACGATAGCTGGCCCCCGGGTGGTTGTCCGCCAACCGCGCGCCGTCCCCAAACAATTTCTCCCGCAGGGTGCCCTGGGCATATTCGGTCTTGTACACGCCGCGCTTCTGCAACTCGGGCACCAGCAACTCGACCGCGTCGATAAAGGTCTCGTGGGTCAGTGCATAGGCCAGGTTGAAGCCGTCCACATCGGTCTCTTCAACCCATTCCTGCAACAGATCGGCCACGGTTTCCGGGCCGCCGACGAACAACGGGCCGAAGCCGCCGATGCCGACCCAGTCTGCCAGTTCATTCGGGGTCCAGACCTTGTTCGGGTCGGCAGTGGAGAAGGCTTCCACCGCCGATTGAATGGCGTTGGTATGCACATGCTTGAGGGGTTCATCGGGCTTGAACTGGCTGAAGTCGATGCCGGTCCAGCCGGAGATCAGGGCCATCGCGCCTTCGTAGCTGACATAGGATTTGTATTCGTCGAACTTGGCCTTGGCCTTGGCATCAGTCTCGCCAACGATCACCGTCTGCAAGTTGAAGATCAGGATTTTCTTCGGGTCACGCCCCGCCTCGGCCGCACGGCGGCGGATATCGGCAACGGTTTTCTTCAGCAGCACTTTCGACGGTGCGGCAACGAACACGCATTCGGCCTGTTCGGCGGCGAACTGTTTGCCACGGCTCGACGCCCCGGCCTGGTACAGCACCGGCGTGCGTTGTGGCGACGGTTCGCACAGGTGAATGCCGGGCACCTGGAAGTGTTTGCCGACGTGGCGGATCTCGTGGATCTTGCTCGGGTCGCTGAAGATCCGCCGTTCGCGGTCGCGTAACACCGCGCCCTCTTCCCAGCTGCCTTCCCAGAGCTTGTAGCAAACCTCCAGGTATTCCTCGGCGTAGTCGTAGCGCGCATCGTGTTCGGTCTGGGCTTTCTGGCCGAGGTTCTTCGCGCCGCTTTCCAGGTACGAGGTGACGATGTTCCAGCCGACGCGGCCCTTGGTCAGGTGGTCGAGGGTGGAAAGGCGCCGGGCGAACGGGTACGGGTGTTCGAAGGACAGTGAAGCGGTGAGGCCAAAACCCAGGTGTTCGGTGACCAGCGCCATGGGTGCGATCAGCGACAGCGGGTCGTTGACCGGCACCTGGGTCGCCTGGCGAATCGCTGCGTCACCGTTGCCGTTATAGACGTCGTAGATGCCCAGCACGTCGGCGATGAACAGGCCGTCGAACTTGCCGCGCTCGAGAATTTTTGCCAGGTCGGTCCAGTATTCCAGGTCCTTGTACTGCCATGAGCGGTCACGCGGGTGGGCCCACAGGCCCGGCGACTGGTGGCCGACACAGTTCATGTCGAAAGCATTCAAACGGATTTCACGAGGCATTAAACGTTACTCCGGGGGGCGACACCGTTGAGGTGGTAGTTGCCGACAATCTGGTATTTCCAGCGCAGGGGATCATCAAGGGTCGGCGGCAGCGCAGTACGCTGGCCGGTGAGTTCGAATTCGGCGTTGCTGACAGCGATGAGGGCCTCGGCAGCCGCTATCTGGGCTTCTGTGAGGGCCACCGGGCCTGGGTGGGTTTCGGCACGCTCAAACAAAGCAGCCGCTACCTCCACGCGAATCTGCAAATCGCCAAAGCGGCTGATCACGTAGGGGTCATCACTTTTCTCGACAAAGCGCCGGGTGCTTTCCAGCAGTAGGCGCGCCTGATTCAGTGCGGTCATGGATGCAGCTCCTCAGTTCCAGGCATGGCGTGCGGGCTTGACGCCGTTGAGCACGAAGTTGCCGATCAGGTGGTATTTCCAGCGGGCCGGGTCGTGCAGGGTGTGGGTACGCGCGTTGCGCCAGAAGCGGTCGAGGTTGTGCTTGCCGGACACCGAGCGGGTGCCGGCCAGTTCGAAGAGTTTGCTGCTGGCGAGCAAGGCGGTTTCCGCCGACAGCACTTTGGCCTGGGCGACGACCAACGAGGCATTGGCCACGGTGTCTTCGTTGGGGTTGGCCAGGGCCTGGTCGACGGCAATGCCGGCCTTGGCGAGGATCGCTTCGGTGCCGTGGACCCGCCATTCCAGGTCGCCGATGGCGGCGATGGTGAACGGGTCTTGCCAGCCGTGATCCTGCTGGCTGTCGATCCAGGGCCGGGCCTGGCGTGCATGAATCTTGGCTTGTTCCAGGGCCCCGAGGGCGATGCCGGTGTCGACGGCCGCCTGGATGAGCTGCGAAATCGGGCCGTTGGCGGTGGGTTGGTCGAAGGCCTGGTGCGCGGGGATCACCGCACTCAGCGGCACCTTCACACCGTCGAGGGTCACGCCGCCGCTGGCGGTGGTGCGTTGGCCGAAGCCGTCCCAGCTGTCGATCACTTGCAGGCCCGGCGCGTCCCGTTCGACAAAGGCGATGAACGCCTGGTCCTTTTCGTTGACGCCCACCGTCGGCACGATATGGGCGAACAGTGCGCCGGTGCAGTAGAACTTCTCGCCGTTGATGTACGCACTGTCGCCGTCAAAGCGCACTTGTGTGTCAAACGTGCCGGCGTTCTTGCTCTTGGCTTCGGAGAAGGCATTGCCGAACCGATAGCCCTGCAGGACCTTGGCGAAGTAGTGCTGCTTTTGCTCCTCGCTGGCGGTTTGCAGGAGGATGTCGACGACGCCCAGGTGGTTCTGCGGAATCTGCCCCAGGGACGGGTCGGCGGCGGAGATCAGCTTGATCACCTCGGCCACCGTCACATAGGACACTCCCGCGCCGCCGTAGGCCTTGGGAATGGTGATGCCCCACAGGCCACTGGCGGAGAATTCGTCCAGCTCGGCCACCGGCAGGCGTCGCTCGCGGTCGCGCACGCCGGCGTCCACGGCAAAACGCTTGGCCAACTCGGTGGCAACCGCAATGGCCTCGGCGTCCGAACGGATGATGTGGGCAGGTTGTAGGGGTTGGGCTGACATGGGCCGACTCCAGGCTCCAGAGAGATACTGGAGTGATTGCAGGAGTCGTGCCCGAATGCAATGTGCAATGAAATCAGCGGGTTGCCGGTATATCAGGGAAGTCGTTGGCGGTTCAAAACAGCAAAGTGTCCAACCACTGTTGCGCTGCCAACAGTTGATCATCCGGGAGCAAGGCCCCGTGGTGGCTTTCAATACCGGCGACACTGACTTCGGTATTGAAAGCCAACTCACTACCACTCAGGCATCGGCAGGACGGTCGTCCACGATATAAAAACTATGGTCAGAAAGGCGCTCGTCATGTCCATCTTGACGCACGCCATATTTTGCCTCCACCACCTCACGGCGGAAGACAATACCGTTCACAACATCTTTGTATTGGTGCTCCAGCGACTTTACCTCGATGTGACCAAACAGCAAGCCGTTCCCCCTGACCGTCCACCTGATTGTTTGCCCAATGGCCAGGCCCGGGTACGCGGGAATAATGATCGAGGCTTGCCCACCCTGCATCTCGGGATAATTCACATGGTTCCCGTGAGAGGGATTAATGCGTGGACGGGGAAGCAAGTCACTACTCTTGATGTGCTTTGAGTCTTGCGCTGTCATCAGTGTGCTCTCCATTTAGTGAAGCCAACTGCCCCTTCCGCCCGCGCTCCGATTGAGCCAGTTCTCTGAGCAGTAACTCCCACACTAGATTCAATCCAACGCTGATGTAAGCTGTGAAATCTGACAGTTGACAACACTCAAAGCCAAGAGTCTTAAATCACCACGTTGCGCACAAACCGCACCGCCACGTCGCCGTCATTGCGATAGGCGTGAAGGTAGCGGCTGGCGAACATCAGGAACTCACCGGTGGCGACGTTTTTTTCCTCATCCCCCAGCACCAGCGTCAGGGTGCCTTCGAACACAAACAACTGCACGCTCCAACCCTCGGGGTCCGGTTCAGGCATGTAGCGATCGCCGGGCTCCAGGCGCATCTCCCATAGTTCCACCTCGCGACGCGCGGTGGCCTTGGCCAGCAGCACGGCTTTGCTGCCGGGGATGTCACCGGCCCAGGCCAGTTCGTTGATACGGCTGTGATCAGCGGCATCCGGGGCCTGGATCAAGTCGCTGAAGGCCACGTCCAGGGCTTCGGCCACCCGGTCGAGGGTCGACAGGCTGACGTTTTTCTCCCCCGCCTCGATTGCCACCAGCATGCGCCGGCTGACGCCGGATTTTTCGGACAGCGCCGTCTGGCTCAACTCAGCCGCATGGCGCAGGCGCCGAACGTTCTGGCTGACGTGTTGCAGGACCGAGGCCCGTTGCGGATTTTCTTTGTGCACTATATTGCTCACAGGGTGGGGTTGCGCAGTATACTGCCCAGCTTGCGGCGCATTGTGCGGTCCGCGCCCTTCCTGTGCAAGACCGAGCCGCCATGACCACCTCCCCGTTGTTTTCCCGTTTCAGCAAAGCCGAATGTGTATTGGTGGTGATCACCATGTTTTGGGGCGGCACCTTTTTGCTGGTGCAGCACGCCATGGCGGTCAGCGGCCCGATGTTTTTCGTCGGCCTGCGTTTTGCTGCGGCGGCGTTCATCGTCGGGGCGTTCTCATTCCGCAGCCTGCGGAACCTGACGCTGTTTGAATTGAAGGCCGGCTGCTTTATCGGTGTGGCGATCATGTTCGGCTACGGTTTGCAGACCATTGGCTTGCAGACGATCCTGAGCAGCCAGTCGGCATTTATTACTGCGCTGTATGTGCCATTCGTGCCGCTGCTGCAATGGCTGGTACTGGGACGGCGGCCGGGGTTGATGCCGAGCATCGGCATCATGCTCGCGTTTACCGGGCTGATGCTGCTGACCGGCCCGGCCGGGGCATCATTGAATTTCAGCCCCGGTGAAATCGCCACGTTGATCGGTGCGGTAGCAATTGCCGCCGAGATCATCCTGATCAGCGCCTTTGCCGGGCAGGTGGATGTACGCCGGGTAACGGTGGTGCAACTGGCCACGGCGTCGGTGCTGTCGTTCCTGATGGTGGTGCCGATGGGCGAGGCACTGCCGGGGTTTTCCTGGTTGCTGCTGTTCAGCGCGGTGGGCCTGGGGCTGACCAGCGCGGTGATTCAGGTGGCGATGAACTGGGCGCAGAAAAGCGTCTCGCCGACTCGCGCCACGCTGATTTATGCCGGGGAGCCGGTGTGGGCCGGCGTAGTCGGGCGGATTGCCGGGGAGCGCTTCCCGCCGATTGCCATGGTGGGCGCGGCGTTGATCGTGGCGGCGGTGATTGTCAGTGAGATGAAAACCCGCCGGCAGCGGCTCGCCGAGCCCCAGGCCGAACTGGAACATGAAAACCAGGGTTAAGCGGCCTCAGAGGCGCAACTCACCGTCCAGGTTGATGGCCTGCAGGAACGCCTCGTCATGGGACACCACGATCAGCGCGCCCTGGTACTGATTGAGCATTTGCTCCAGGGCAATCCGGCTGGGCAAGTCCAGATGGTTGTCGGGTTCGTCCAGCAACAACAATTGCGGCGGATGCTCGGCGTAGAGCTGTGCGGCCAGGGCAATTTTCAGACGCTCGCCGCCGCTCAGTTGGCGCGTATCGAGGACCGCCCGGTCGGCATCGATGCCCATTTGCGCCAGCCGGGTACGCGCTTCGCTTTGCGCCAGTAGCGGATTACTTTCGTAAAGCCATTGCACCGCCGTGCGCTCGGGGTGCTCCAGCCCGGCGTGTTGGTCCAGCCAGCCGATATGGCAACTGCGCGCCAACTCACCGGCAGCCACCGGCAACTGGCCGGCAATCACCCGCAGCAGGGTCGACTTGCCACTGCCATTGGCTCCCAGGATCGCCATGCGCATCGGGCCGGTCAGGGTGAGATTGATCGGTGCGCGGCTGCCAAACGGCAACACCACGTCGTTCAACTGCAGCACCAGCTTGCCCTGGGGCACCACGCTTTCCGGCGACAGCATCATGCGCTGGATCTCGGGCGCACACCGCGCACGCGCCTCGGCGATCCGTTGCTGTTGCTGCTCACGCGCCAGCTGCTGGTTGAGGCGCAACTTGCCCTGGCTGTTTTCACTGCGCTCTTTCTGGGCGTTGGTGATCAGTTTGGTCTGGTTGCCATCCCGGGCCTGGCGGTCGCCCCGGGCATTGCGGCGTTGCTGACGCTCCATTTGGATGACCGCTTCACGTTGTTCACGTTTGGCGTGCGCGCGCTCCCCCTGCAACGCCGACTGGAACGCCTGCTGCTCCTGCTCCCGTGTCGCCGCATAGTGGCTGTAATTACCGCCGTACACCGCCAAGCCCTTGGGCGACAGTTCGACAATCTCGTCCATGTGCTCCAGCAACCCGCGATCATGGCTGATCAGCACCAGGCCGCCGGGCCACCGATCAATCTGCTGGGCAAGCTTGTGCTGCTGATCAATGTCCAGGTGGTTGCTGGGCTCATCGAGGATCAACCAGTCTGCCCTCGACAACCAGGCGCCCAGCAAAGCGACGCGCTGGCGTTCGCCGCCACTGAGGGCCGCGGTTGGCGAGTCGGCAGTCAAGTGCCCCAGGCCGATTTGCTCCAGGGCCGCCGCCAGTCGAGGCGCGCAATCCCATTGATCAACGGCCAGTGCATGGTCGTGTTCGTCCACGCTACCCTCGGCGATGCGCGCCAACGCCGCCAGCACTTGGTCGACACCCGCCAGCGCCGCCACGCTGGGATAGTGTTCGGGCTCCAGCAGTTGCGTCACCGCGTACACACTGCCCTCACGGCGCACCTGCCCGCGGGTGGGCTGCAGGGTGCCCGCGAGCATTGCGCCCAGCAAGGACTTGCCAGTCCCGTTGGCCCCCACGAGGCCGGTCGCCCGGGCGCTGAAGGCATGGTTCAGATTGTCGAACAGGCTGCGTCCATCCGGCAGGCTGCAGGCGACATGGTCAAGGTGGAGCAATCGCTGGGTCATCACACGTCCTTATGCAACAGGCTGAAAAAAACCTCTGAACAGCATACCTGCCCTGGATACAGGCATTGAAACAATGCCAAACAGCCTTTTTCAGCCTACCTTGTAGGATCCTGCCACATCTTGCCGTTTGGTGATCAAGATTCCGGCACGTATGATGCATCCCAAACTCCCGCAGATTAGAAGCCTATGTCCCTGATAGTTCTACTGCTTCTGCCTTTTATCGGCAGCTGTCTGGCGGCCTTGCTGCCGCACAACGCACGCAACACAGAGTCCCTGCTGGCCGGCCTTGTGGCCCTGGTCGGGACGGTTCAAGTCGCCCTGCTGTACCCCCAGATCGCCCATGGTGGCGTGATACGTGAAGAATTCATGTGGTTGCCCAGCCTCGGGCTGAACTTCGTATTGCGCATGGACGGTTTTGCCTGGTTGTTCTCGATGCTGGTGCTGGGCATCGGGACCCTGGTGTCGCTGTACGCCCGGTATTACATGTCGCCGGAAGACCCGGTGCCGCGCTTCTTCGCGTTTTTCCTGGCCTTCATGGGTGCGATGCTCGGCCTGGTGATCTCCGGCAACCTGATCCAGATCGTGTTTTTCTGGGAGCTCACCAGCCTGTTCTCGTTCCTGCTGATCGGCTACTGGCACCACCGCGCCGATGCCCGGCGTGGCGCCTATATGGCGCTGATGGTCACCGGCGCGGGCGGCTTGTGCCTGCTGGCGGGGGTGATGCTGCTCGGGCATATCGTCGGCAGCTACGACCTGGACCAGGTCCTGGCTGCCGGTGATCAGATCCGTGCCCATTCGTTGTACCCGATCATGCTCGCCCTGGTGCTGATCGGCGCCCTGAGCAAAAGCGCGCAATTCCCCTTCCACTTCTGGCTGCCCCACGCCATGGCTGCACCGACGCCGGTGTCGGCCTACCTGCACTCGGCAACGATGGTGAAGGCCGGCGTGTTCCTGCTGGCCCGCCTGTGGCCGTCGCTGTCCGGCAGCGAAGAGTGGTTCTGGATTGTCGGCGGTGCCGGTGCCATTACCCTGCTGCTCGGCGCTTATTGCGCCATGTTCCAGAACGATCTCAAGGGCCTGCTGGCCTACTCCACCATCAGCCACCTCGGGCTGATCACCTTGCTGCTGGGCCTCAACAGCCCGCTGGCCGCTGTCGCCGCCGTATTCCATATCCTTAACCACGCCACTTTCAAGGCGTCGCTGTTCATGGCGGCGGGGATCATCGACCACGAAAGCGGCACCCGTGACATCCGCAAGCTCAGCGGCCTGTTCAAGCTGATTCCGTTTACCGCCACCCTGGCGATGGTCGCCAGTGCGTCCATGGCCGGCGTGCCGCTGCTCAACGGCTTCCTGTCCAAGGAAATGTTCTTCGCCGAGACCGTGTTCATCTCCGCCACCGCCTGGGTGGAAATCGCCCTGCCGGTCATCGCCACCATCGCCGGTACCTTCAGCGTGGCCTATGCCCTGCGCTTTACCGTGGATGTGTTCTTCGGCCCCAAGGCCACCAACCTGCCCCACACCCCGCACGAGCCACCACGCTGGATGCGTGCGCCGGTGGAGTTGCTGGTGTTTACCTGCCTGCTGGTGGGGATTTTCCCGGCCCAGGTGGTCGGTTCGATCCTCGCCGCAGCGGCCCTGCCGGTGGTCGGCGGCGAACTGCCGGAATACAGCCTCGCCATCTGGCACGGCTGGAACGCGCCGATGATCATGAGCCTGGTGGCCATGTCCGGCGGCGTGGTGCTCTATCTGCTGCTGCGCAAGCAACTCAAGTTGGGCCGCTTCAAATACCCGCCGATCATCAGCTACTTCAACGGCAAGCGCGGCTTCGAGCGCTGCCTGGTGGTGATGATGCGCGGGGTGCGCAAGATCGAAAAACGCATCAGCACCAAGCGCCTGCAAACCCAGCTGTTCCTGCTGGTGCTGGCGGCGGTGATCGCCGGGTTGATCCCGATGCTCTACAGCGGCATCAGTTGGGGCGACCGGCCGAAGATCCCGGGCTCCATCGTGTTCGTCACCCTGTGGCTGCTGGCAATCGCCTGCGCCCTGGGCGCCGCCTGGCAAGCCAAGTACCACCGGCTGGCAGCCCTGACCATGGTCAGCGTGTGCGGGATGGTGACCTGCGTGACCTTCGTCTGGTTCTCGGCGCCAGACCTGGCGCTGACGCAACTGGTGGTGGAAGTGGTCACCACCGTGCTGATCCTGCTGGGCCTGCGCTGGCTGCCACGGCGGATCGAAGAAGTTTCCCCACTGCCCAGCTCGCTGCGCAAGGCACGCATCCGCCGCCTGCGGGACTTCCTCCTGTCCACCGTGGTCGGTGGCGGCATGGCGCTGCTCTCCTACGCGATGCTGACCCGCCAGACGCCCAACGACATCTCCTCCTTCTACCTCAGCCGTGCCCTGCCAGAAGGCGGTGGCAGCAATGTGGTGAACGTGATGCTGGTGGACTTCCGGGGCTTCGACACCCTGGGAGAAATCACCGTGCTCGGCGCCGTGGCGCTGACCGTCTACGCCCTGCTGCGCCGCTTCCGCCCGTCGAAGGAAAGCATGGAACTGCCCGCGCAACAGCGCCAACTGGCACCCGACGTGGCCACCGACCTGATCAACCCGCGCCAGGCCAGCGACACCGCCCTGGGCTTCATGATGGTGCCGGCGGTGCTGGTGCGCCTGCTGCTGCCGATTGCCCTGGTTGTCTCGTTCTACCTGTTCATGCGTGGGCACAACCAACCGGGCGGCGGGTTTGTCGCCGGTCTGGTGATGTCCGTCGCGTTCATCCTGCAATACATGGTCGCCGGTACCCAGTGGGTCGAGGCGCAGATGAGCCTGCGGCCGATGCGCTGGATGGGCTTTGGCTTGCTGTCGGCAACGTTGACCGGGCTGGGCGCACTGCTCGCCGGCTACCCGTTCCTCACCACGCACACATGGCACTTCAGCCTGCCGGTGCTGGGGGACATCCACGTCGCGAGCGCGCTGTTCTTCGACGTCGGTGTGTACGCCATGGTGGTCGGCTCGACCTTGCTGATGCTCACCGCCCTCGGCCACCAATCGGTGCGCGCCCATAAACCCAGCAACCAGGCGAAAGCCGTTGCCAGCCCAGGAGGAGCCGCCTGATGGAAGAAGTCATCGCAATTGCCATTGGGGTCCTGGCGGCCTCCGGCGTCTGGCTGATCCTGCGGCCACGGACGTTCCAGGTGGTGATGGGCCTGTGCCTGCTCTCCTACGGGGTCAACCTGTTCATCTTCAGCATGGGCAGCCTGTTTATCGGCAAGGAGCCGATCATCAAGGATGGCGTGCCGCAAGACTTGCTCAACTACACCGATCCGCTGCCCCAGGCCCTGGTGCTGACGGCAATCGTGATCAGCTTCGCCATGACCGCACTGTTCCTGGTGGTGCTGCTGGCATCCCGGGGCCTGACCGGCACTGACCATGTGGACGGCCGGGAGCCCAAGGAATGACCTGGATGAATCAACTGATCATCGCGCCGATCCTGCTGCCATTGCTGACCGCCGCGCTGATGCTGATGCTCGGCGAGAAGCACCGCCCGCTCAAGGCGCGGATCAACCTGTTCTCCAGCATGGTGGGCCTGGGCATCGCCGTGCTGTTGCTGTACTGGACCCAGAAAGGCGGCCCCGGCTCCATCGGTGTGTACCTGCCGGGCAACTGGCAGGTGCCGTTCGGCATCGTGCTGGTGGTGGACCAACTCTCGGCGATGATGCTGGTGCTCACCGGGATCATTGGCGTCAGCGCCCTGCTGTTCGCCATGGCCCGTTGGGACCGCGCCGGCACCAGTTTCCATGCGCTGTTCCAGATTCAGCTGATGGGCCTGTATGGCGCCTTCCTGACCGCCGACCTGTTCAACCTGTTCGTGTTTTTCGAAGTGCTGCTGGCGGCGTCCTACGGCCTGATGCTCCACGGTTCCGGCCGGGCGCGGGTGTCGGCGGGGCTGCATTACATCTCGATCAACCTGCTGGCCTCGACCTTGTTCCTGATTGGCGCGGCGCTGATCTATGGCGTCACCGGTACCCTGAACTTTGCCGACCTGGCACTGAAAATCCCCCTGGTGCCGGAAGCCGATCGCGGCCTGCTGCATGCCGGTGCGGGCATCCTCGCCGTCGCCTTCCTGGCCAAGGCCGGAATGTGGCCGCTGAACTTCTGGCTGGCGCCTGCCTACTCCTCGGCCAGTGCGCCAGTGGCGGCGATGTTTGCGATCATGACCAAGGTCGGCGTGTACACCGTGCTGCGTCTGTGGAACCTGCTGTTCTCCGGCCAGGCGGGCGCCTCGGCGCTGTTCGGTGGCGACTGGCTGATCTACGGCGGCATGGCGACCATCGTCTGCGCGGCGCTGGCGATGATTGCCGCGCAACGCCTGGAACGCATGGCCAGCCTGAGCATTCTGGTGTCCGCCGGGATCCTGCTGTCGGCGGTGGGTTTTGCCCAGCCAAGCCTAACCGCCGGGGCGCTGTTTTATCTGGTCAGCTCCACCCTGGCGCTGAGTGCGCTGTTCCTGCTGGCCGAATTGATCGAGCGTTCGCGCTCGGCCAACGACATGCCCCTGGACGACGAAATCGAAGCCCTGCCCAAGGCCATGGAATCCCTGCATCCGCCGCCCGGCACCAACCTCGACGACGAACAGAAAGCCGTAGTCGGCCAGGTGATTCCCTGGACGGTGGCGTTCCTCGGCCTGAGTTTTATCGCCTGCGCCCTGCTGATCATCGGCATGCCGCCGCTGTCCGGGTTTATCGGCAAGCTCAGCCTGCTCAGCGCCTTGATCAACCCGATGGGCCTGGGCAATGCCATCGACGAACCGGTGCGTCCGGCCGCCTGGGGCCTGGTGGCACTGCTGATCTTCTCCGGCCTGGCTTCGCTGATCGCCTTCGCCCGCCTCGGCATCCAGCGTTTCTGGACCCCGGAAGAACGTCCATCGCCGCTGCTGCGCCGCTTCGAATGCGTGCCGATTTTCTTCCTGCTGGGCCTGAGCATCGCCCTGACGTTCAAGGCCGAGCCGCTGATGCGCTATACCCAGGCGGCCGCCGAGAGCCTGAACAACCCGGAACACTATGTGATGGCGGTCATGGCGACGCGTCCGGTGCCGAGCCCTGAAGCCAAGGCCGCCGCCCTGGAGGTGCAGCCATGAAGCGCCTGTTCCCTGCCCCGTGGCTGTCATTGGCATTGTGGTTGTTGTGGCTGGTGCTGAACCTGTCCGTCAGCCCCGGCAACCTGCTGCTGGGGGCAATCCTCGGCTTTGCCGCACCGCTGATGATGGCGCCGTTGCGCCCGCTGCCGATCCGCATCCGCCGCCCGGGGGTGATCATCCGTTTGTTCTTCCTGGTGGGACGTGACGTGATCATCTCCAACCTCGCCGTGGCCTGGGGCATCCTGACCTGCGGCTCGCGCCCACCGCGTTCGCGCTTTATCAAGATCCCCCTGGACCTGCGGGATGCCAACGGCCTGGCCGTGCTGGCGATGATCACCAGCGTGACGCCGGGCACCGTATGGTCGGAACTGGCCCTGGACCGCAGCGTCCTGCTGATCCACGTGTTCGACCTGGATGACGAAGCGCAGTTTATCGAGCACTTCAAACACGCCTACGAACGGCCCCTGATGGAGATCTTCGAATGAGCGCCCTGCTCTCCAATGCGATCCTGTTCAGCCTGTTCCTGTTCTCCCTGGCCATGGTGCTGACCCTGGTGCGCCTGTTCAAAGGCCCGTCGGCCCAGGACCGGGTCCTGGCGCTGGATTACCTGTACATCCTGGCCATGCTGATGATGCTGGTGCTGGGTATTCGGTATGCCAGTGACACGTATTTTGAAGCGGCGCTGTTGATTGCGCTGTTTGGCTTTGTGGGGTCGTTTGCCCTGGCGAAATTCCTGCTGCGTGGGGAGGTGATCGAATGATCAATGTCGATGTGTTGCCGCTGTGGGTTGAAGTGATCGTCGCGGTATTGTTGGTGCTGAGCAGCCTGTTTGCGCTGATTGGGGCGATTGGGTTGTTGCGGATGAAAGACTTCTTCCAGCGCATGCACCCGCCGGCGTTGGCCTCGACCTTGGGCGCCTGGTGTGTGGCGCTGGCCTCGATCATCTACTTTTCGGTGCTCAAGTCCGGGCCGGTGTTGCACGGCTGGTTGATCCCGATTCTGCTATCGATCACGGTGCCGGTGACCACGTTATTGCTGGCACGCACTGCGCTGTTCCGCAAGCGCATGGCTGGGGATGATGTGCCGGCTGAAGTCAGTAGCCGTCGCACTGACAGCGGCAGCTGATCCCGGCAGGCGCCGCAGTGGTGAAATTCGTTCTCCAATAGAATCCATAAAATAGAACCTCAATCGCTAATCCCGGTATCGGGATCACTTTATGAGGTTCTCCCCCATGGCATTCACTCCCCTTGTCCAGGCCCATCTCGACGCGTGGGTTGCCTGCGCCGCTGACTTCGGCCCATTTCTCACGGGCCAGGAAACCACCCTCACCCTCAATGAGCAGCGCAAGGCTTATGAGCAGGTGCTTTGTTCCCATCCGATTCCCGCCGGTGTCAGCTTTTGTGACGTCGATATGGGTGGCGTACCGGGCATGATGGTCGTGCCTGATGGGTTTGAGGGTGACCGGGTGCTGCTTTACATCCACGGCGGTGGTTATGTCGGCGGCAGCCCGCGGGGCTACCTGGGCCTTGCCGGCCACTTCGCAAAACTGCTGGGTGCAAAAGTCTACCTGCCCGACTACCGCCTGGCGCCCGAGCATCCGTTCCCCGTACCTATTGATGACACGTTGCAGGCTTATCGCTGGCTGCTCGACCAGGGCAATGACCCCAGGTCCATAGTGTTCTCGGGCGATTCGGCCGGCGGCGCAATGGTGGTGTCGGTGATGGTCAAGGCCCGCAACGCAGGCCTGCCACTGCCCGCCGGGGGCGCCGCCTTGTCGCCGTGGGCCAACCTGGAACACACCGGCGCCTCCATCGACAACCGTGACGGCCTCGACCCGCAAGCCTCCCGCCTGGGGCTGACGCTGCTTGCAAAAGCGTTTCTCAACGGCGCGCTGCCGAATGATCCCGATGCATCGCCGGTGTTCGCGGACGTCCGGGGATTGCCGCCCATTCTGGTGCAGATCGGCGAAAACGAAGTCATGCTCAGCGACGCCATGCGCCTGGCCACCCACCTGGGGGAAAACCGGGTACGCGTGTCGCTGGAGGTTTGGCCTGGGATGTTTCATGTCTGGCATTTGTTTGCGGCAATCTTGCCCGAAGGCATGCAGGCCGTGGCGAATGCGGCGTTGTTTCTGGACCAGGCAATACGTGGCAGCCGTAGCGCTTGAGGGGTTGCCCAGAGCGCGGGAAAGGCAGCGCTCCTGCCGATAACTATCTGTCACCTGGGACCCCACCGCCCCACCTACCTTTATCGGACAACGTATCCCGATACAGGTAATGATCATGTATACCCATTCCGATGCACTGACCACGCTGTTTGATTTGCTCAACGCGCTGAACGCGCTGATTTCACATTTGACGAGCCAGCAACAGGCAGCCAAGCAGCGGGGTCTCGAGTTGTATCAACTCGGTGAATTCGAAGAGTGCGAAATCCACCTGACCATCTCCGCCTCGGCCGGCGATGCGCCGTCCCAATACGCCCTGGGCGAAGCCATCCGGCGCCGGGTCGGCAGTGTCGACCCCGAGGCCCAGGCGTGGTACCGCCTGGCCGCTGCCCAGGATCATGTGTACGCCCTGATGCGCCTGGGTGGCGAAACCAACCTGGCCAAGGCGAAGACCCTCGCCCAGGCAGGTGCCGATGCTGGCGACGGCGCAGCGATGCTGCAGCTGTATGAACTGACCAAAGATCGCTCGTGGCTGAGAAAGGCAGGTGATGCCGGCTGCGCCGAGGCCTATTACATTGCGGCGCTGTTGTACGACAAAAACCCGGAGGCCAGTGACAACCGCGACTCCATGCTCAGGTATGCGGCCTTCAAGGGCTTCCCGCCAGCGATGAAGTGGCTGGCCAACATGCAGACCTACTACCGCAACCTCTCCTACCAGCGCATACACCTGGAAAAACGGCTGGCGCTGAATGACCTTGATGGCGTCATGACCTATGCCGGTGCGCTCGGCGGGTTCGATATCGATGAAAGTGGCACCAACCGCTATCACTACCCCGAGAACAAAATCCACGCCTATGGGCTCTACTGGCTGGTCATGGACAGTACCCGGCAAAACCCACGGCACGCCGATGCCGCAGGCTACCTGCAACAACTGGCCAGCGCGCTGACTGCCGAAGAAATGGAAACAGCCAAGGCGTATGGCCGCCAGTGGAAAACCGAGCACCCGGCGCTGTCGGAGTTCAGGTTGACCTACAGCGACCTGAAATGACCGGCGTCTGATGACGGATTCGAGAGCACATCCGGCAGTTAAAGATTAATTAATCCAAAAACAGCTTGGCTAAGTATTTCCAGACTGGTACGGTTTAGTGGATTATTTAATCCACTAAACTTCAGGCCTCCCCCATGACAGCTCACACCCCTCGCTTCAACCACAAAGTCGCCCTGGTCACCGGCGGTTCCCGCGGTATCGGCGAAGCGATTGTCCGCCGGCTTGCAGCTGAAGGTGCAGCGGTCGCGTTTACCTATTCCTCCTCTGCCGACAAGGCGCAAGCGCTGGTTGGCCTGATCGAAAGCAAGGGCGGAAAAGCCTTGGCGATTCAGGCCGACAGCGCCGATGTGGCGGCAATAGAACGGGCGGTCGCGGCCACTGTCGAGCATTTCGGCGCCTTGAATATCCTGGTCAACAACGCCGGGATCCTGCTGATGGGCACCGTCGACACCTTCAGCCTGGAAGACTTCGACCGAATGTTTGCGGTCAATGTGCGGGCCACGTTTGCGGCGGCCAAGGCCAGCTCGGCGGTGATGCACACGGGTGACCGAATAATCACCGTCGGCAGCGTGGTCGCCCAACGTTCGGGCTTCCCGGGCTCCAGCGTCTATAGCATGACGAAGTCGGCGATCGCCGGTATGATCCGCGGCCTGGCGATTGATTTCGCGCCGCGCGGCATCACCGTCAACAACGTGCAGCCGGGCCCGACCAGCACCGACATGAACCCGGCAGACGGGCCCCATGCGGACATGATCAAAAGCCTGATCCCCTTGGGCCGCGTGGGCACCGCCGACGATGTTGCCGGCATGGTTGCTTATCTCGCGTCCGAAGAAGCGGCATTTGTCACCGGCGCAAGCATGACCATCGATGGCGGCTACCTGGCCTGAGCCTTCACCTGCAATTTCCTCCGAGGTAACCATGGCAAGACCCAGAGCATTCGACCGCGACCAGGTGCTGCGCGAGGCCATCCGGGTTTTCTGCGACAAGGGTTTTGCCGCGGCCTCGACTGAAGAACTGATGCAGGCCATGGGACTGAGCCGCCAGAGCATGTACAACACCTTTGGCGACAAACGTCAGTTGTACCTGCTGGCGATGGCCGAGTATCAGCGCACCGGCGTCGATGACTTGATCGAGCGCCTGAACCAGGGCCCGACCCCGCTGCAGGCACTGCACGACACCCTGCAATCCTTCGCCACCCGCGCCCTGCGGGAAGGAACGGCGGGTTGCATGGGCGTCAATGCCATCTGCGAGTTCGGCCTGGAAGATGATGAGATCAATCAACTCACCGCCCACAGCGCCGAACGCTTGCGCAATGCATTCGAACAGACGCTGGAGCGTGCGCAGGAACAAGGCGAATTGACCGTCGGCACCGATCGCTCGGGCGCGTGTGATTTTCTGATGACCACCCTCAGCGGCATGAAAGTCGCCAGCAAGGGCGGCGCCACCACTGAGCAGCTGGAGCGCATTGCGGGTTTTGCACTGCGGGCGCTCAGCGCAAACGCGTGATCAGCCCACTACAGGATCGGCGCGCCAAATCGACCCAATCGTGGCATCCAGTGGTCCAGGATCTGCGCTGACGCCAGGATATGGTGCGCATGCCCGATCAACAGCCGACGCGGCACGAACCCGATATAGCGGGAGTCATCGCTGTTATCGCGATTGTCGCCCAGCATGAAGTAACTGTCGGCAGGCACCACCACCGGGCCGAAATTGCGCAGCGCCCGTACTGTCGGCATGAACTGCACCGTGCGCTGGCTGCTGTTCGCACGCTCCGTCACCTTGATACCCGGAACTGTTTGGCCAGGCGCGATAGGCTCGCTGATGTCCTGCCCATTACTGTAGGTGGCCGGCGTACCGTTGACCCACAACACCTCGTCGCGCATTTCCAGGGTATCGCCGGGGATACCGACAATGCGTTTGATCAAGCGCGTGCCGTCCTTGGGCGAGGAGAACGTGACGACATCTCCGCGCTGAGGGTTATCCAGTCTCGCCAGGGAAATATCAGTGAGGGGCAATTTGAGGTCGTACGCAACGCGATTGACCAGCACCACATCGCCCTCAAGCAACGTCGGGCGCATGGAACCGGACGGGATGGGATTCCAGTCAGCCAGGGAGGTGCGGAAAACCCCGAAGCACAGCCAGAAAATGATCGCGTAACGGTAGCGGATTAACCAACGGCGCATAGATCCTCGCAATACGAAAAGGGACACCGGTCTGCGCCGTGTACCCATGGTAATTTTTGGCAATGCTCGCTTATTGCATCGCAAGATTAAATTAACATTAGCGTCGCCGACCCATGACAGTCGGTATTTTCAAGCACACAGAAAAGGAGTTTCACGCCCCATGGATAGCAAATGTTCGGTCTTTATCGCAGCCAGCGTCGACGGCTTTATTGCCCGGCCAGACGGTGATATCGAGTGGCTTCATCGCCCTGAGTACGAAGGCGCCGAATTGAACGGCGTGACCTATGAACACTTCATCACCACCGTGGATGCGCTGGTGATGGGCCGCAAGACCCTGGAAAAAGTGTTGTCCTTTCCGGAGTGGCCCTATGAGGGCACGCCGGTCATAGCACTCTCTCACCAATCGGTTGAGCTACCTGCAGCTTTGAAGGGCAAGGTTGAGGTGGTGAGCCAGGATGTCACCAGCCTCGTGGCAGCGTTGGCCGAGCGCGGGATGAAACACCTGTATATCGACGGAGGCCAGACGATTCAGGCGTTTCTTGAGGCGGGTTTGATCGACGAGATGATCATCACGCGTATTCCGGTTGTGCTGGGCCAGGGGATCCCCTTGTTCAGCCAGTTGGGTGGCGAGCATGAGCTTCGGCATATCGGCACGTATGCGTCGGATAATGGGTTTGTTCAAAGCCGGTATGAGGTCGGTGGCAAGCGCTGATGCTCATTGAGTAATTGGGTTAAATCGAGGTGTCTGTATCGCAGGCAAGCCAGCTCCCACATTAAGCAGCTATGCGCTTGATCCTGAACCGGCCTGATCTGTCCTTGAATGTGTCAACTATGTCCCCGCACAGGCGTCCGGCCCGTGGTCCGCTGCAAGCGCGGTCGCCATAGCCGCCAATACCCGAATAACGGATAGACAGGCCAAAAAAAACGCCCCGAACCAGTCGGGGCGTTTTTTATTCAGCAATCACCGATCAAGCCTGATCAGCCAACCGCCACGTCGTACCGCCCTTCCCGTCTTCCAACACCACACCCATCGCGGTCAGTTGGTCACGGATACGGTCAGACTCCGCCCAGTCCTTGTTGGCCCGGGCAGTCAAACGTGCCTGGATCAGCGCATCAACTTCAGCGGCATCCACACGCCCTTCAGCGCCCGCCTGCAGGAAGTCATCGGCTTCCATCTGCAATACGCCCAGCACGCTCGCCAGCTCTTTCAAACGTGCGGCAAGCCCCGCCGCTGCGTCGAGATCGCTCTCGCGCAGGCGGTTGATCTCACGCACCATTTCAAACAGCACCGCGCAGGCCTCAGGCGTACCGAAGTCGTCGTTCATCACTTCGGTGAACCGCGCAACAAACGCTTCGCCGCCCGCAGGCGCCACGGAGGGCAGGCCTTTCAACGCGTGGTAGAAACGCTCCAGGGCGCCCTTGGCGTCCTTGAGGTTGTCTTCCGAGTAGTTGATCGCGCTGCGGTAATGGCTCGACACCAACAGGTAGCGCACCACTTCCGGGTGGTACTTTTCCAGCACGTCGCGAATGGTGAAGAAGTTGTTCAAGGACTTGGACATCTTCTCGCCATTGATGCGAATCATGCCGCAGTGCATCCACGCGTTGGCGTAGGTCTTGCCGGTGGCCGCTTCGCTCTGGGCGATTTCGTTTTCGTGGTGCGGGAACTCAAGGTCGCTGCCGCCGCCATGAATGTCGAAGGTCTCCCCCAGGCAGCAGGTGGACATCACCGAGCATTCGATGTGCCAGCCCGGGCGCCCGGCGCCCCATGGCGACTCCCAGCTCGGCTCGCCGGGCTTGGTGCCTTTCCACAGCACGAAGTCCAGCGGGTCTTGCTTGGCTTCGTCGACTTCGATCCGCGCACCGATGCGCAGGTCTTCGATTTTCTTGCGCGACAGCTTGCCGTAGCCCATGAACTTGGCGACGCGGTAGTACACGTCGCCATTGCCCGGGGCGTAGGCGTAACCCTTGTCGATCAGGGTCTGGATCATCGCGTGCATGCCCGGGATATGGTCCGTGGCGCGCGGTTCCATGTCCGGCTTGAGGATGTTGAGGCGTGCCTCGTCCTCGTGCATCGCAGCAATCATGCGCTCGGTCAGCGCGTCGAACGACTCGCCGTTTTCGTTGGCGCGATTGATGATCTTGTCGTCGATGTCGGTGATGTTGCGCACATACGTCAGGTCATAACCGCTGAAACGCAACCAGCGGGTCACCAGGTCGAAGGCAACCATGCTGCGGCCGTGGCCGATGTGGCAGTAGTCGTACACGGTCATGCCGCACACGTACATGCGCACCTTGTTGCCATCCAGCGGCTTGAAGACTTCTTTGGTCTTGCTGAGTGTGTTGTAGATCGTTAGCACGACAGTTCCTTAAAACAGAATCACTGGCCCCACGAATCACGCAAGGTCACGGTACGGTTGAATACCGGAGCACCGGGTTTCGAGTCCTTGATATCCGCGCAGAAGTAACCTTCGCGCTCGAACTGGAAACGGTCTTCCGGCTGTGCGTCGCCAAGCGATGGCTCGGCACGACAACCCGTGAGAACTTGCAGCGAGTCAGGGTTGATGTTGTCCAGGAAACTGGCGCTGTCTTCGGCCTTCTCGGGATTCGGCGAGCGGAACAGGCGATCGTACAGGCGCACTTCGCACTCGACGCTGGCCGCCGCCGGCACCCAGTGCACCACACCTTTGACCTTGCGGCCTTCCGGGTTCTTGCCCAGGGTGTCCGGGTCGTAGGAGCAACGCAG
Source organism: Pseudomonas sp. B6001 (assembly GCF_013386015.1). Lineage (NCBI taxonomy): Bacteria > Pseudomonadati > Pseudomonadota > Gammaproteobacteria > Pseudomonadales > Pseudomonadaceae > Pseudomonas > Pseudomonas sp. B6001. The sequence goes on along the minus strand of NZ_JACAOX010000042.1, from coordinate 21,141 downwards.
TTCGACGATGTTGCCATCGGCGTCCTTGATCGCTTCGTCGGCACGGATCACGTAGCTGCCGCGCAGGCGCACTTCGCCGTTCGGCTCCAGGCGCTTGTAGCCTTTTGGCGGCTCTTCCATGAAGTCATCGCGGTCGATGTAGATTTCACGGGCGAACGGCAGCTTGCGCACGCCGAGTTCTTCTTTCTGCGGATGACGTGGCAGTTCGAGGTTTTCGACCTGGCCTTCCGGGTAGTTGGTGATCACCACCTTCAACGGACGCAGCACGCACATGGCGCGCGGGGCGTTCGCGTCGAGGTCCTGACGGATGCTGAATTCGAGCATGCCGTAGTCGACCACGCCGTCGGAGCGGTTGGTGCCGACCATCTCGCAGAAATTGCGGATCGATGCCGGGGTGTAGCCACGGCGGCGGAAGCCCGACAGCGTCGACATGCGCGGGTCGTCCCAGCCAAACACGTGCTTTTCATCGACCAGTTGCTTGAGCTTGCGCTTGCTGGTGATGGTGTAGTTCAGGTTCAGGCGGCTGAACTCGTACTGACGCGGGTGCGCCGGTACCGGCAGGCTGTCGAGGAACCATTCGTACAGCGGACGGTGGCTTTCGAACTCCAGGGTGCAGATGGAGTGGGTGATGCCTTCGATGGCGTCCGACTGACCGTGGGTGAAGTCGTAGTTCGGGTAGATGCACCACTTGTCACCGGTCTGGTGGTGATGGGCGTGGCGGATGCGGTACATGATCGGGTCGCGCAGGTTCATGTTCGGCGAGGCCATGTCGATCTTGGCACGCAGTACGCGGGCGCCGTCCGGGAACTCGCCGGCGCGCATGCGGTTGAACCAGTCCAGGTTCTCTTCAACCGAACGGTCGCGGAACGGGCTGTTCTTGCCCGGCTCGGTCAGGGTGCCACGGTATTCCTTGGCTTGCTCCGGGGTCAGGTCGTCTACGTAGGCCTTGCCGGCCTTGATCAACTCGACGGCCCAGTCGAACAACTGGTCGAAATACTTGGAGGCATAGCGCACTTCACCGGACCATTCGAAGCCCAGCCACTTGATGTCGCTCTCGATGGCGTCGATGTATTCCTGGTCTTCCTTGGCCGGGTTGGTGTCGTCGAAACGCAGGTGCGTGACGCCACCGAACTCCTGGGCCAGGCCGAAGTTCACACAGATCGACTTGGCGTGGCCGATGTGCAGGTAACCGTTGGGCTCAGGCGGGAAGCGGGTGACGATCTGCGTGTGCTTGCCCGAATCCAGGTCCGCCTGGATGATCGGGCGCAGGAAATTGACCGGGACGGCAGGTCCGGCCTTGGAATTCGAGGTAGGGTCGACAGTGGGCTTGCTCATAGGATCCTTGAACAGACGAAGTACTTGGCCGGGTGAGGCCGACAAACAAAGGGCTTATCATAGCCGATGCTGTCAAGGCCCTGACAGAGCGTGGCCAAAAACTGCTGCATTTATTGCACGGGCGGTAAAAAACCACCTCGAAATTCCCGCAGGTCACGCTAAACTGCGCGCCTTGGCTGCCGTTTTTGCCAAGCAGGTAAGGCGCAAAACGCCCAAACCCACGAATTCCTTGAAAGAGTAGTGAACATGACTCAAGTCAAACTGACCACCAACCACGGTGACATCGTCATCGAGCTGAACGCCGAGAAAGCGCCGATCACCGTCGCCAACTTCATCGAGTACGTTAAAGCCGGCCACTACGAAAACACTGTTTTCCACCGTGTCATCGGCAACTTCATGGTCCAGGGCGGCGGTTTCGAGCCGGGCATGAAAGAAAAGAAAGACAAGCGTCCCAGCATCCAGAACGAAGCGGACAACGGCCTTTCCAACGACAAGTACACCGTCGCCATGGCCCGTACCATGGAGCCGCATTCGGCCTCCGCGCAGTTCTTCATCAACGTCGCCGACAACACCTTCCTGAACCACAGCGGCAAGAACGTGCAGGGCTGGGGCTACGCGGTATTCGGTAAAGTCACCGAAGGCCAGGACGTTGTCGACAAGATCAAGGGTGTGCAAACCACCGGCAAGGCAGGTCACCAGGACGTTCCGGTAGAAGACGTTATCGTCGAGAAAGCCGAGATCGTTGAGTGATATTGCTGATTTCAGATTTGCATCTGGAAGAGGAGCGCCCGGACATAACCCGGGCGTTTCTGGATTTACTGCACGGCCGCGCCCGTTCCGCCCAGGCGTTGTACATTCTGGGGGACTTCTTCGAAGCCTGGATTGGCGACGATGGGATGACGCCCTTCCAGCGTTCGATTTGCCTGGCCCTGCGCGAGCTGAGCGACAGCGGCACCCAGATATTCATCATGCATGGCAACCGGGATTTCCTGATCGGCAAGGCGTTCTGCAAAGCCGCAGGCGCAACCTTGCTCAAGGACCCGAGTGTGGTGCAACTCGCAGGCGAGCCCGTGCTGTTGATGCACGGCGACAGCCTGTGTACCCGCGACCTTGGCTATATGAAGCTGCGGCGCATCCTGCGTAACCCCATCACGCTGTTCATCCTGCGCCACCTGCCCTTGCGCACGCGGCACAAGCTGGCGCGCAAGCTGCGCAGTGAAAGCCGCGCGCAGACGCGAATGAAGACCAACGACATTGTCGATGTAACGCCCGAGGAAGTGCCGAGGGTGATGCAGCAGTTCGGCGTGCGTACGTTGGTGCATGGCCACACCCACCGCCCGGCGATTCACAAGTTGCAGATTGGCGAGCAAGCGGCCAAGCGCATTGTGCTGGGGGATTGGGACAAGCAAGGGTGGGCATTGCAGGTGGATGAGCAAGGGTTTCAACTGGCGGCGTTTGACTTCGTCAACCCGCAACTGGCCTTGCCTGGCGCCTGATCCTCAGACACAACACCCATCAAATGTGGGAGCTGGCTTGCCTGCGATAGCATCACCTCGATGCATCTGATGTACCGAGGTGCCTGCATCGCAGGCAAGCCAGCTCCCACATTGACCGAGTTCGGTCTTTCGATCAGTGGCCAGAAGCCTCCGGCCCCGCCTTCGCTGCAAACGGCGGTTTCGCCAGCCATACAATCACGATCAACGCCATGAACATCCACCCCAGCAACGTGAAGTAATCCACGGTGGACATCATGTACGCCTGGCTCGTCAGTATCTGGTCCAACTGCGCATACGCCTTGTGCCCTGCCCCGCCGAGCGCCTGCAAGGCGTCCCGGGTGGCCGAGTCGTAGGTGGTCATGTTTTCGCTCATGTAGGCATGGTGCTGGTCCGCCCGGCGAATCCAGATCCAGGTGGTCAACGAGGCCGCAAAGCTGCCGCCCAGGGTCCGCAGGAAGGTCGCCAGGCCAGCGCCGTCGGCGATTTGCGCCGGCGGCAGGTCGGACATCAGGATGCTCAAGGTCGGCATGAAGAACAGCGCTACGCCGATCCCCATGAACAACTGCACCAGGGCGATGTGCGTGAAGTCCACTTCATTGGTAAACCCGGCGCGCATGAAGCAACTCAAGCCAATCGCCAGGAACGCCAGCCCCGCCAGCAGCCGCAGGTCGAACTTGTGCGCATATTTGCCCACGAACGGCGACATCAACACCGGCAGAATCCCGATCGGCGCCACCGCCAGGCCCGCCCAGGTGGCGGTGTAGCCCATCTGGGTTTGCAGCCATTGCGGCAGGATCAGGTTGATCCCGAAGAAACCCGCGTACCCGAGTACCAACACAATCGTGCCGATGCGAAAGTTGCGATAGGCGAACAGCCGCAGGTTGACCACCGGGTGCTCGTCGGTCATTTCCCAGATCACGAACACCGCCAGGGCGACAGCCGAGATCACCGCGCCGATGATGATGAAGTTCGACTCGAACCAGTCCAGGTCGTTGCCCTTGTCGAGGATGATCTGCAAGGCGCCGACGCCGACGATCAGGCTCAGCAAGCCGACGTAGTCCATCGGTTGGTAGCTGGTGACCACCGGGCGTTTCTTCAGTTGCGAGCGCACCACCATCACGGCAAAGATGCCGATGGGTACGTTGATAAAGAAGATCCACGGCCAGCTGTAGCTGTCGGTAATCCAGCCGCCGAGGATCGGCCCGGCAATCGGCGCCACCACCGTGACCATCGCCAGCAACGCAAGGGCCATACCACGCCTGGCGGGGGGATAGACCGCGATCAGCAGCGTCTGAGTCATCGGGTACAACGGGCCGGCAACCAGGCCTTGCAATACCCGAAAGCCGATCAGCTCGGGCATCGAGGTGGAAATACCGCAGAGAAACGAGGCCAGCACAAACAGGATGGTGGCCCACAGAAACAGCTTCACCTCGCCGAAGCGACGGCTCAGCCAGCCGGTGAGCGGCAGCGCGATGGCGTTGCTCACGGCAAACGAGGTGATGACCCAGGTGCCCTGCTCCGAACTCACGCCGAGGTTGCCGGAAATCGTCGGCAGCGCCACGTTGGCGATGGTGGTGTCGAGCACCTGCATGAAGGTCGCCAGGGACAGGCCGATGGTGGCCATCAGCAAGCTGGGCGGCGTGAAGGAGGCGTTAGCGTTACTCATCGCGAATCCTGTGCAACATGATTGGCGCTACGGCCGCCGGGGCCGCAGCTGATGGATTGGCGAATCAGCGCTGGGCAGCCTTGGGAGCGGCGACGCTGTTGTCATGGATCAATTGGGTGATCATCGCGTCGGCTTCGGCCAACTGGCGGTCGTAAACGTTGGTGGTGAACGACGCCTTCTGCGGCGCCTGCTGGGCCAGTACCGGGCCGCTCTGGTCGTGCAGGTCGACGTCGACCACGGTGGACAGACCCACCCGCAGCGGGTGCTTGGCCAACTCATCGGCGTTCACATGGATACGCACCGGCACCCGTTGCACGATCTTGATCCAGTTACCGGTGGCGTTCTGCGCCGGCAGCAAGGCAAATGCACTGCCGGTCCCCGCGCCGAGGCTGTCGACGGTGCCGCTGAATTTCACGTCGCTGCCGTAGATGTCGGATTCGATATCCACCGGCTGGCCGATACGCATATTGCGCAGCTGGGTTTCCTTGAAGTTGGCGTCGATCCACAGTTGATCCAGCGGAATCACGGCCATCAGTGCAGTACCCGGCTGGACCCGCTGGCCCAGTTGCACGGTACGCTTGGCCACATAGCCGGTCACCGGTGCGATCAGGGTGCTGCGGGCGTTGGTCAGGTAAGCCTGGCGCAACTGTGCGGCGGCAGCCTGCACGTCCGGGTGGGACGAAATCACGGTGTCATCCACCAGGGCGCTGCTGGTCTTGAACTGTTGCTGCACGTTGGCCAGGGCGTTTTGCGCCGAGGTCAGGTCGTCACGGGCGTGGGACAGTTCTTCCTGGGAAATCGCCCCGCCGGCAGCGAGGTTCTTGCGTCGGTTGTAGTTGTCCTGGGCCTTTTGCACGTTGGCTTGTTGCGCCAGCACCTGGGCTTTCATGCCATCGACGTTGCTGTACAAACCACGCACCTGGCGCACGGTGCGGGCCAGGTTGGCCTGGGCACTTTGCAGGCCGACGGCCGCGTCGTTGGGGTCGAAGTTGATCAGCACCTGGCCTTCATGCACCAGGTCGCCGTCGTCAGCGCCGATGCTCACCACGGTGCCGGTCACCAGCGGGGTGATTTCCACCACGTTGCCGTTGACGTAGGCGTCGTCGGTGCTTTCGCTGAAGCGACCATACAATTCGTACCAACCCCACACGCCCAAGGCGCCGAGGATGACGATCAGCGCCAGCACAAACAGCATGACTTTGCGTTTGCGCGGATTGCTGGTGTTGGGTTGTTCAGCCTTGTTTGTTTCAGGAGCGTTGTTGCTGGTTTCGGCAGTGGCCATGACAAGTACCTTGAATTATTCAGTGCGCGTGGCTGGGGTGGTCGAGGCCACGTTATCGGCGTGGAAACCGCCGCCCAGGGCCTGCATCAGTTGAATCGAAAGATCGATTTGCTCGGCATTCAGGGTGGCCAACTGATGCTGGGCCTGGAGCAGTTGCTGTTCGATGCTGAGCACGTCCAGGTAATTGCCGATACCCGAGCTGTAACGCTGGACGCCGGTGTCGTAGGACTGCTGGGCAATGTCAGCGGCGTGTTGCTGGGCCTGGATCTGCCGGCCGGTCTCGCGCAATTGCGAGAGTGTGTTGCCGATATCGCCCAAGGCTTGCACCAGGGTTTTGTTGTACTGGGCCACGGCCAGGTCGTAGTCGGCGTCGCGAGCGTCGAGGTCGGCGCGCAGGCGGCCGCCGTCGAAGATCGGCAGCGAGACGGTCGGCGCAATGCTGAAGAAGCGGCTGGCCGAACCAAACATCGCATCCCCCAGCAACGACTCGGCCCCGGCGCTCGCGCTCAGGTTGAGGTTGGGGTAGAAACGGGTCTTGCTGGCCGCGATGTTCTTGCTCGCCGCCTCCACCCGCCAGCGTGCGGCGATCAGGTCCGGGCGACGGCCCACCAGCTCGGCAGGCAACACCGAAGGCACCGCAACCGCGCTCGGCTTGAGCACGTTGGGGCGTACCAGTTCGCTGCCACGGTCCGGGCCTTTGCCGAGCAACACCGCGAGGGCGATCTTCGCGCTCTGCAGTTGTTTTTCCGCATCGATCAGTTGCGACTGGGAGCTGGCTTCCAGGCTTTCGGTTTGCTGGTACTGGTACTGGCTGTCGATCCCGGAGTTCAGGCGACGCTGGCCCAGGTCGAGCATCTGCCGGGTGCGCTTGAGGTCATCATTGGCCAGGTCACGCACGATATGGGCCTGGCCCAGGTCGCTGTAGGCCTTGGCGACGTTGGCCGCCAGGGTCAGGCGCGCGGCCTGTTGGTCGACTTCGGCGGCGCGGGCCTGGCCCAGCGCGGCTTCCCAGGCGGCGCGCTGGCCGCCCCACAGGTCGAAGTTGTAATTGAAACTGGCACCGATGTTGCGCACGGTGGCGTAGGCATCGCCCTGGCCCAACGGGTCCTGGTCCTTGGCCAGGCGCGAACGGCTGACACCGGCGCTGGCATCCAGGGTCGGCATGCGCTCGGCGTCGGCGGCATAGGCAGCGGCTTCGGCCTGGTGAGCGCGGGCGCTGGCCACTTGCATGTCGGGGCTGTTCTGCAGGGCTTCCTGGATCAGGCCGTCGAGCTGTGGATCGCCAAGGCCTTTCCACCAGTCGGCGGTGGGCCAGGCAGCGGCGGACAGGGTCACGCCGCTGAGGGATTTGCCGGTTTGCAGGTTATTGGCTTCGAGGCGTTTGCCTTCTGTGTCCAAGCCGCTGAAATTGGCACAACCGGCCATAGTCATGGCCACCAGCACAAGGCTGAGGCCGGCACGCAAGGAGCGATTGTTCATGCACTACCTACCCGCTGGATGGTGATGGGGTCACCCGCAGCTATCAGAATTTTCTTCAGGATTTTTTCCAGGGTTTGCAATTCACCCGGCTCCAGGGCGCCCGCCAACTGGTTCAGGGCCTGGGCACCGATGTGCGGCAGCATGTCGGCCACGCGCTGGCCTTCGGCGGTCAGCACCAACTGCACCTGGCGCCGGTCCTGCTCGGAACGCTTGCGCGCCAGCAGGTCCTTTTGTTCCAGGCGGTCGAGCATGCGGGTCATGGAGCCGCTGTCCAACGACAGGTTGCGGCACAGCTCGGCCGGGGTGTCGACGCCGTACTGGGCCATGATGATCAACACCTTGAACTGCGCGGCCGTGATGCCGTGGGGTTCCATGTGGGTGTCGATGATCTTGTCTTTGAGCAGCGCAGCCCGGCCCAGCAGCAGGCCGAGGTGGCAGTTGTGGAAGTTTTCGGGGGTGAAGTGCTTCATCGTGACCAGCCTATTAACTGCCTAAGCAGTGAATGTGTGACACGATGTTACTGCCTAGGCAGCGAATGTCAAACGAATAGTTAGGTTGCTTGCTAATTAGCGGATAAATGGTGGGAGCCAGGCTCCCACCATTACCGTGGACGGATCAGAAATCGCGCTTGTAGAAAATATCCAGGGAGCTGGCCACGCCGCTGGCCACTTCCAGGTACACCTTCTTGCTCAGCAAATAGCGCAAGGCGATGGTGTTGGCCGGCTCGAACACCCCCACGCCATAACGCAGGCTGAGCTTCTCGGAGATCTTGCCGCTGGCCACCACGGCGGTGTTGTTGCCACTGCCCTGGGTGTCCAGTTCAAAGTCCTGGATGCCCAGGTTCTTGGCGATGTCCGACGTGACCCCGGCACTGCCCATCAACCCAAGACCCAGCGCCGCTTCGGCCAGCATGTTGTTGTCCTCACCGTTGGTGGTGCGCGAACGCCCCAACACCAGGTACGACAATGCATCCTCTTGGGCCATGGCCGGCTCCGAGAAAATTTGCGTAGTCGGCTGCTCGGCACTGCCGCTCAGACGAATACCGGCGGTGACGGTCCGGGACGGCTCGGTGGTGATCCGCACAGCCTCGATATCCAGGAACGGCTGGTCGATCGGCCCGGCAAACAGCAATCGCGCGCGGCGCACAGTCAGGCGTTGGCCGTAGGCACGGTAGCGGCCGTCGTTGAGCCACAGTTCACCACGGGTGTCCATGTTGTCGCCGATGTGCACATGGCCTTGCAGGTTGGCGGTAAGGCCAAACCCGGCGAAGCTCAGCTTGTCCTTGCCTACCTCCACATCGATGTCCATCGCCATGGCCATCGGCGGCTTGCCCTCTTCGGTCTGGCTGCCGACGATCACCGTGTCATCCGAGACCTTGACCGTCGATGGCGGCAATTCCCGCACGGTGATCTCGCCCTTGGGAATCTGCACCTTGCCGGAGATCGCCAGCTTGTCGTTCTTCATGCTGATCTTCAGGTCGGGCGCCACCTCCAGGGCCGCGTACGGTTCCACGGTGACCGGCAGTTGCGTGCCTTGCAGCGCGATATCCACCGCCAGGGCCTGGCCCCAGTCGATCTGCCCCTTGATAGTGCCCTGCCCGGCCTTGCCGCTGCGCCAGCCGCCATTGAGCTGCACGCTTTCGCCGGCAATCAACGCCTGGATATTCAGGCCTTCAATGCTGGTGGGCAGTTCCGGGCCGGAGATTTCGCCTCCCACCAGGTTGATGCTGCCGTTGACCTGAGGCGCCAGCAGGCTGCCGGCGATCCGCCCGTTACCGTTGAGCTTGCCGTTGAGCTTTTCGACCATGGGTACAAACGGGCGGGCTACGGCGAGGTCGAGGCCGGTCAGGGTGAAGTTGCCGGTGATCGGCTTGTTCTTCGCCAGCGGATTGAGCTGCGCCTGCAACAGCAACTCGCCGAGCTTGCCGCCACGGAAATTGAGCTGGGTGTCGATGCGCGTGGGGTTGAGGGTGGTTTCCAGCTTCAGCGTGTCGTAGGGGAAATCCAGCCACTGGTCCTTGTCCTTGACCCGCAGGGTACCGCCGCTGGCGTCCACCGAGACCACGCCTTTGGGGCCGCTGGCCGGCAGGTCGAGCTGCACGTCGGCATTGAGCTTGCCCTGCCAGGCGAAATCCTTGGGCAACCACTGCGCCAGGCTGTCGATTGGGAACTGCTTGAGGTGATAACGCAGCTTCGGCTCGGGCATCAGGCGCTGGTCTTCGCCGCACAGGCTCGCCGGGCCGGAGACCCAGCAGTGCGCCGCAAAGGTCAGCTTGCCATCGGCCAGGCGCTCGATCTTCGCCGGCGCTTGCAGCTTCCAGTCCTGGCCACCGGCTTGCACATCGCCGCTGGCCAGGCGCCCGCGCCAGTTGCCTTTGTCGAGGTTGCCGTCCAGGGCCAGGGCCAGCTTGAGCAACGGGCCGGCCAGGTCGAGCTGGACTTTCTGGCTTTTGATATCGCCCTGGGCGCTGGCACTGAAGGTGCCGAGCTGGGTTTCACCGGCCTGGATGCCACTGCCTTTCAGGTCGACTTTGGCGCGCTGGGCATTATCCAGGTTCGCGTCCAGGGTCAGGTTTTGCAGGCGGTTATCTTCAAACGCCAGTTGCTGGCCAACCAGGTTGAGCTTGCCTTGCGGCGCTTTCAGGGTGCCGGCGACGTCGAGGCGACCATTCATCTGCCCGCGCAGTTGCGGCCAGAGCTGGGCGAGGCGCGTCAGCTTGATGTCGATCTGCCCGGCAAGGCGCTGTTGCAGGCTGCCGCTGCCATAGATGCGGTTGTCGCCGAGGCGAATGTCCAGGGTGCCGAGGGTCCATTGCTCGCCTGCGCCTTCGGCCTTGGCCTGGAGCACGGCAGGTTGGCCACGCAGACGGCCCTTGAGGTCGAGGTCGGCATTGAGCTTGAGTTGCTCGTTCTTCATTTCGCCCTTGCTGCGCAACGGGCCCGCGAGGGTGCCGGGCAACTCCGCGACCCAATACGCCGGGTTGATCGCCGACAGGTCCAGCGCCGTGTCCCAGGCGATGCCATCGGCAAATTGCAGGTTCAGGTGGCCTTCGGCCTTGCCCTGACCAGCCGCGAGTTTCAACTCGGGGAGGAACACTTGCTTGAGGTCGCCACTGAACGGGCTGGCCAGGCTGAACTTGCCCGCAGGGCCGTCGAGGTCGGCCTTGAAGTTGCCCAGATAGTTGCCGTCCTTGTAGGAAACTTCACCATTGAAGGTACGCAAGGCCACCTGGGGTTCGTCGATCACGGGGTACAGACGATGCCACGGGAAATCCAGCCAGTCGATTTTCGCGTCGGCGCTGAAGCCGTGCTGCCAGTCCAGATTGGCACTGAGCTTGAGGCTTTGTTTGTCACCGGCATTCAAATCCAGCCCGGCGATCTGCGCGCCCTTGGCGTCGACCTTGCCTTGCAGCAGCAGGTCCACCGGGCCTTTTTCCGCGGGCAGTACGGCTTTGCCCAGCAACTGGTAACCGTTGCTCAGGTCGCCCTTGGCGGTCAGGTCCAGCTGATTGAGTTGCAGGGTATCGGGCAAATCGGCGCTGGGTTTGAAGCCGTCGGCGGTGATGTGCAACTGCGCCGGCAGGTTTTCCACCAGCGGTTGCAATTCGCCGCTGAGCTTGGCCGGCAGGTAGCCGCTGCTGTCGGCGTCGAGCTTGAGGGTCTTGAGCAAATCGCCATCGACCTTGAGCGCCAGCGCCCAGGGCGCACCGCCCGGGGCGTAAGGCAGGCTCAGGTTACCGCTGGCGGTCAGCGGCCAATTGCCGGTGGGTTGCAGCAGGCCGGACAGGTCAAGGACCAAACCGTCCCGTTGCAGGTGCACCGAGTCGATCTGCATTCCGGCGGTGGTCCAGTGCGCCGCCAGTTGCAGGCCCTGAAGCTCTTCGCTGCCATTGAACAGCAGGCTGCCGATGCGGATGTCGCCCAACTGAATGGCGACTGGCAGTTTCAAGTCCGGCAGGGTAATCGGACCGCTGCTTTCTTCGGTGCTGGGCGGAAATTGCAGGTTCACCTGCTCCACATCCAGCTGGTTGATGCACAAGGTCATGCGCATTAAACAGGCCGGCGACCAGTCGAACTTCGGCGCCTGCAGCTCCACGCGGCTGCTGTCTTGCTGCCACAACAGGTGGTCGGCACTCCACTGCCCGCCAAGGCGACCCTGGAAATTCTCCACGGTCAAACCCGGCACCTGGCCCAGCACCCACCGGCTGCCGACCTGGGTACCCAGCACCGTCCACATTGCCAGCACTATCACCGCGAGGACCGCCAGAATGGCCAGCCCCGCTATTTTCAAACCACGCATCACAGCTCAGGCCCCATGGAAAAGTGCAAACGAATGCCGCCCGGATCTTCGAGGGCATGGGCCAGGTCGAGGCGGATCGGGCCAACCGGCGACACCCAGCGCACACCCACACCCACGCCGGTTTTCAGGCTCGGCATTTCCAGGGTGTTGAACGAATTGCCTTGGTCGATAAAGGTCGCGATCCGCCATTTTTCGGCGATGGAATATTGGTACTCGGCGCTCAGGGCCACCATGTAGCGGCCGCCGATGCGGTCGCCACGATCGTTTTCCGGGGACAGGGTCTGGTACTCGTAACCCCGTACGCTCTGGTCGCCACCGGCAAAAAAGCGCAACGACGGCGGCACGGATTTGTAGCCGTTGGTGGCACTGCCGCCAAACTGCGCCCGGGCCAGGAAACGGTGGTTGTCCCACAGGGTGGTCAAGCCCTTGATGGTCGCCGTGCCGTAAAGCAGGTTGGTGTCGGAACCCAGGCCTTCCTTGGCGACCTTGGCGTCGAACAGCAGGCGATAGCCATTGTGCGGGTCGATGCGGTTGTCGCTGCGCAGGTAGGAATAACTGATGCCCGGCATCAGCAGCGTACTCAGGCCCGAGTCGTTGCCCAGGCGATACTCTTCGCGCTGCCATTTGAGCGAGATCACCCGCGTCCAGCCGCTGGGCAACTTGCTGTGCCACTCGGGGCCGAGGGTGAGCAGTTTACTCAGGGTGTCGGTGTTGGCGATTTCTTCATTCTGGTAACCGCCGGCAAAGCGAAGTTTGTCGGTCAGTGGCGGGTCCATGGGAATGTCGTACCACAACCCGACGTTCTGCCGAGGCGCGGAAAGCTCGGCTTCCCAGCCATAACTGTGGCCCTGGGGGTTGACCCAGTGGCGCGTCCAGTTGGCCTTGCCCCGCGGGCCGACGTCGGTCGAGTAACCGAGGCCCAGACCCATGGTGCGCGGCTTGCGGGTTTCCAGTTGCACGGCCACCGGGATCACGTCATTGGTCGAGGCCGCCGGAGCGGCGTCCACGCGCACGCCTTCGAAAAAGCCGCTGGATTGCAGGTTCTGGTTGAGTTCGGCGATCAGTTCGGAGTCGTAAGGCGCGCCGCTCTTGAACGGCACCATGCGTTGCAGCAGGTCTTCATCAAACGGCGTATCGCCGGCAAAGCTGACCTTGCCCAAGGTGTAGCGTGGGCCACTGTCATAAATCAGTTCGATATCGGCCACACCCGCCTTGGGGTCGACCGAGAGTTTCTGGCTGGTAAAGCGCCCGCTGAAAAAGCCGTAGCGTGACGCCTGGTTCTGGATGACGCGCTTGGCGTCTTCGTAGTTGCCGTGGTTGAGCACGGCGCCGGATTTGAGTTGGTCGCTGGCGGGCACGCGAAAGGCCTTGAGGTCGGCGGCCTGGCCGTCGACCCGAATGGTCACATTGCGCAAATGCACCGGTTCGCCGGGGTCGATGGTGAGGATCAGGCGCGGGTTCTTGCCGCCCTTCACATCGCTGGCAATCTGCGGTTGGTAGTAGCCCAGCGCCTGGGCGGCCTTGCGGGCCTGCTCCTCGGCGCCACGGCTGAACCGCAGCAGGGCTTCTTCGTCACGATCGCCGACCCCGCCGATATAGCCTTCGATGTTGGCTTTCAACGCGTCGTTTGAAGGCTTGATGCGCACATCCAATTCGCTTTGCGCCAAGGCGCCGCAGCTCGTGAACAGCAGAATCAAGCCGCTGGTAAATCTTCCTGGAAACTTCATAGGCCGGGATGCTACACGAGCTTGGGAGCGAGTTAGAACCCGGATTTGTCTGAATAATTCTGTCTTAAACCGTTGCAGCCTGTAACACCTGCGGATTTGCGTGAAAGAACACGTGTTCCAGTACCGGTCCTACAGCGACCTCGCCGATCTCTTCATATCCCTGGCGCTTATAGAATTCCAGATAGCGAGAATTCCCCGTGTCCAGCACCACGCCCGAGGAATGCGGGTCTTCGGCGCACCAGTTGTGCACCGCTTCCAGCAGTTGCTCACCGTAGTGCTTGCCCTGGAATTGCGGGTGAATCCCCAGCAACGGCAGCACATGCACCGAATCCGAGGGCAGGCACGCCAGCACTGCCTGATGGTATTCCAGGTAACGCCGGGTACCGCGCACACCGGTACTCAGCCACATGCGCAACTGCCAGGCCCAGCTTTCGGTGATGCCCAGGCGGCGGGTCGGTGGCGCGATCAGGGCGATGCCGATCAGCCGGTCGTTGAACAACAGGCCAATCGCCGGGAGTTTCTGGAAGAAGTGCTGTTTGACCAGCTCACGCACCGTGGCGCGCACCCGCTGTTCGTAGCCGGGACGTTCGGCTTCGAAGATGTAGGCGAACGTCGGCTCATGGCGATAGGCCTGGTACAACAGCGAACGGGCTTCGCGGGAGTAGCCGCTGTCGTGCATGTGGATCTGGGCGATGGCAGTCGAGGTGTCAGGCATAACAGTGAATCTCCCCTGGGCGCTGACTCAAAAGGTCGCGCTCTTGTTATTACGAACGTCTGCGGCACTGTTTCGTTCAGTGTAGCCACCGGACGCCGCTTCGTAGCCCAACGCAGCCTTGTGCCTCGGCAGCTGCTACAAGACTGGCTCCCGTCCTACATTGTCGGCTAGCATCGCCCTTTTGCCAGACTGGACCGCCGACCATGAAAATCGTGTCTTTCAATATCAACGGGCTGCGCGCCCGCCCTCATCAGCTGGCGGCACTGATCGAGAAACACCAGCCGGACGTGATCGGCCTGCAGGAAACCAAGGTCCACGACGACCAGTTCCCGCTGGATGAGATCAAGGCCCTCGGCTATCACGTGTATTGCCACGGGCAGAAAGGCCACTACGGTGTTGCCCTGCTCTCACGCCAGGAACCGCTGGCGCTGCACAAAGGCTTTGCCAGTGACGAAGAAGACGCCCAGCGCCGGTTTATCTGGGGCACCTTCGCCGACGCCAACGGCAACCCGATTACCATCATGAACGGCTATTTCCCACAGGGCGAAAGTCGCGACCACCCCACCAAGTTCCCGGCCAAGCAGCGCTTCTACGAGGACCTGCAAACCCTCCTGGAGTCGCAGTTCAGCAATGAACAGGCCGTGGTGGTAATGGGGGATGTGAATATTTCCCCGGAAGACTGCGACATCGGCATCGGTGCCGACAACGCCAAGCGCTGGCTGAAGACCGGCAAGTGCAGCTTCCTCCCGGAAGAACGCGAGTGGATGGCCCGCCTGAAGAACTGGGGCCTGGTGGACAGCTTCCGCCACCTCAACCCGGATGTGGCAGACCGCTTCAGCTGGTTCGATTACCGCAGCCGTGGTTTTGAAGACGAGCCAAAGCGCGGGCTGCGAATCGACGTGATCCTGGCTTCCCAAGGCTTGTTGCCCCGGGTGAAGGATGCCGGTGTGGACTACGACCTGCGCGGCATGGAAAAACCCTCCGATCATGCACCGATATGGCTGGAATTGAGCTGATTTCTTAACAGCAGCGCCGTTAAATGTGGGAGCGGGCTTGCTCGCGAATACGGAGTGTCAGTCACCGGATACGTCGACTGACACTCCGTATTCGCGAGCAAGCCCGCTCCCACACTTTTTGACGGCGTGATGCCGGTCATATTGCTGAAACCTCTCTGACTTAATCTCGCGGCACTCCCTTTGGCTTGAGAAGGTGCCGGCATGATGCTGCGCGTTCTATCCCTGCTGGCCCTGCTCAGCGCATTTCCCCTCGCCGCTTTTTCCACCCCACTGCCCTTCCCCGAACATGGCCCGGCCTTGCGCATCCAGGGTTCCAACACCATCGGCGCGGCACTTGGCCCGGCGCTGGTCAAGGGGCTGATGGAGCAACAGGGGTTGCAAGCGGTGCACAGCGAGCCATCTGACCAGGCCAACGAACAGCACATCGTCGGCAAGACTCGCCAGGGCCAGAAGGTGACGGTGGAAGTGGCGGCCCATGGTTCCAGCACCGGGTTCGCAGCCCTGAAAAACGCCAGCGCCGACCTCGCGGCGTCTTCCCGGCCGATCAAGGACAGCGAACTGGTGGACCTCGAAGCCCTCGGCGACCTGAAAAGCCCCGACGCCGAACAGGTCATCGCCATTGACGGGCTGGCGATCATCCTCAACCCACGCAACCCGCTGGGGACGTTGAATACCGCGCAACTGGCGCAGATCTTCAGCGGCGAAGTCTCGACCTGGGAACAACTGGGCGGCATCGGTGGCCAGATTCACCTGTACGCGCGGGATGATCAATCCGGCACCTATGACACCTTCAAGGAACTGGTGCTCAGCCGGCGCGGCAAGTCGTTGGATGGCAGCGCCAAGCGCTTCGAATCCAGCGAGCAGTTGTCGGATGCTGTCAGCCATGACCCCCAGGGCATCGGTTTTATCGGATTGCCCTATGTGCGTCAGGCCAAGGCGGTGGCCATCGTCGATGGCGACTCGCAGCCGATGTTGCCGCTGAACAGTTTGATCGCCACCGAGGACTACCCACTGTCACGCCGGTTGTTCTTCTACCTGCCACCTGTTGCACAAAACCCCTGGGCCAAGGCCCTGGTGGACTTTGCACAAAGCAGCAAGGGCCAGGCGATCGTCGCCGCCAACGGTTTTATCGCACAGCAGGTGCAGGCCATGGCGGTGGAGCCACGGGCGCCGATGCCCGGGGATTACCAGGCGATTGCCCGACAAGCGCAGCGCCTGACGGTGAATTTCCGGTTTGAGGAAGGCAGTGCCAGCCTCGACAACAAGGCGCGCCAGGACCTGATGCGGGTAGTGGCTTATATAAAGAGCCACGGCAAGCTGGACAAGCAGGTGACGCTGGTGGGGTTTGGGGATGCCAAGAGTGATGCGCAGCGGGCGGCGCTATTGTCGAAGTTGCGGGCGATGGCGGTGCGCCGGGAACTGGTTAAAAGCGGCGTGGTGCTGAGGGACATTCAGGGGTTCGGTGCCGAGATGCCGGTGGCGGCAAATACGGCAGATGAGGGACGGATCAAGAATCGGCGGGTAGAGGTTTGGGTGTATTGAGGACGCGGAGCGTCCGGGGCAGCATTCCCACGCAGAGCGTGGGAACGATCAACTGGCCTCATCGCGGCAAGCCCGGCTCCCACAGTTGGCTGCATTCCCCTGTGGGAGCTGGCTTGCCTGCGATGAAGACACCTCGGTTTTACTGCCCGCTGCGCATCATTTCCCGCGGCACATACTTGCCGATCTCGAACTTGCCGATTGCTGCGCGGTGCACTTCGTCCGGGCCATCGGCCAGGCGCAGGGTGCGCTGCATGGCGTACATGTAGGCCAGCGGGAAGTCATTGGATACGCCGGCGCCACCGTGGATCTGGATGGCGCGGTCGATCACCCTCAACGCCACGTTCGGCGCCACCACCTTGATCTGGGCGATTTCGCTTTTCGCGACCTTGTTACCCACGGTGTCCATCATGTAGGCAGCTTTCAGGGTCAGCAGGCGCGCCATGTCGATTTCCATCCGCGAGTCGGCGATCTTGTCGATATTGCCACCCAGGCGGGCCAGCGGCTTGCCGAAGGCGGTACGGCTGACGGAACGCTTGCACATCAGTTCCAGCGCGCGCTCGGCCATGCCGATGGAACGCATGCAGTGGTGAATACGGCCCGGACCAAGGCGCCCCTGGGCAATTTCAAAGCCCCGGCCTTCGCCCAGCAGGACGTTTTCGTACGGCACGCGGACGTTTTCAAACAGCACTTCGGCGTGGCCATGGGGTGCGTCGTCGTAGCCGAACACCGGCAGCGGGCGCACGATCTTCACACCGGGCGCATCCACTGGTACCAGGATCATCGAGTGCTGCTGGTGACGCGGCGCATCCGGGTTGCTCAGGCCCATGAAGATCAGGATCTTGCAGCGCGGGTCACAGGCGCCGGAGGTCCACCATTTTTTACCGTTGATCACCCACTCGTCGCCGTCGCGCTCTGCACGGGCGGCCATGTTGGTGGCATCGGAGGAAGCCACGTCCGGCTCGGTCATGGCAAATGCCGAGCGGATTTCGCCGCGCAGCAGCGGTTCGAGCCAGCGCTGTTTTTGCTCTTCGTTGGCGTAGCGCACCAGCACTTCCATGTTGCCGGTATCCGGTGCCGAGCAGTTGAACGGCTCCGGCCCCAGCAAGGAGCGGCCCATGATTTCGGCCAGGGGTGCGTATTCCAGGTTGGTGAGGCCGGCGCCCAATTCGGATTCAGGCAGGAACAGGTTCCACAGGCCTTCGGCTTTAGCCTTGAGCTTCAACTCTTCCATGATGGCGGTGGGCTGCCAGCGGTCACCTTCGGCAACCTGGCGTTCGAACACAGGCTCGGCCGGGTAAACGTAGGCATCCATGAACGCGGTGACGCGTTCACGCAGTTCCTGAACCTTGGGCGAATAGGCGAAATCCATGGGCAGCACCTTCTCAATGGAGGTTGTTGAGGTCATGAATCGATGCTAGAACAGCGTTGATAATTTACCTAGCCTATTCTCGGCGTGTATTAACATTCATCACCGATATATGATCGGCGTATGGACACCTAACAATAAGAGCGCAGCGAAATGAATCTGAGCAAGGTCGACCTCAACCTCTTCATCGTCTTTGACGCGATCTACACCGAAGCCAACCTGACCCGCGCCGGGCAGATTGTCGGGATTACTCAACCTGCGGTGTCGAACGCTCTGGCCCGCCTGCGGGAGACCTTCAACGACCCGCTGTTCGTGCGCACAGCCCAAGGCATGGTGCCCACGCCCATGGCCCAGAACATCATTGGCCCGGTGCGTAACGCGCTGTCGCTGCTGCGGGTGTCGGTACAGGAAAGCCGGATCTTCAACCCGCAACAGGCGGCCAAGACCTACCGCATCAGCATGACCGACCTCACCGAAGCGGTGATTCTGCCGCCGCTGTTCCAGCGCCTGCGCCGCCTGGCACCGACGGTGGTAATCGAGAGCTTCCTGTCCAAGCGCCGGGAAACCACCAAGGAACTGGCGGCCGGTCGCCTGGACTTTGCCGTGGATGCGCCGCTCAACACCGACCCGCAAGTGCGCCACGTCAAGCTGATGGAAGACCGCTACGTGTGCGCCATGCGCAAGGGCCATCCGATGGCGGGCAAGGACAAACTGACGCTGGATGACTACCTGTCGCTGACCCACATTCATATCTCCAGCCGGCGCAACGGCCTGGGCCATGTCGACCTGGCGCTGGGCAAGATGGGCCTGCAACGCAAGATCGCCCTGCGCTCCCAGCACTACCTGATGGCCTCGCAGGTGCTGCAGCAAACCGACATGGTAATGACCGTGCCGGAGCGCTTTGCACGGCGCCATGAACTGCACTGGTTCAACCTGCCGGTGAATGATGTGCCGATGGTGGAAACCCATCTGTACTGGCATGAAAGCACCGACCAGGATCCGGCCAACCGCTGGATGCGCGAGCAGATGATCGAGTTGTGCCAGCAGGTGACGGCCCATGAGAAGAAGCTGGACAAACTGTAGGAGCGAGCTTGACGTTAACGTCAACCAACCATTAGCTTAACGCTCAAGACACTCCTTGAGCGCCCTCATGAGCACGACCTACAGCATCTCCGACCTCGCCCGCGAGCTCGACATCACCACCCGCGCCATTCGCTTCTATGAAGAACAAGGCCTGCTGTCCCCGGAACGCCGGGGCCAGGAGCGCATTTATTCGCCCCGCGACAAGGTCAGCCTGAAGCTGATCCTGCGGGGCAAGCGCATCGGTTTTTCCCTGGCCGAGTGCCGGGAACTGATCGAACTCTACGACCCTACCAGCGGCAACCAGAAACAGCTGCACAGCATGCTGGCGAAAATCGCCGAGCGCCGCGAGCAGCTGGACCAACAGTTGCTCGACATCGAACAGATGAAGCTCGAACTGGACACCGCCGAAGAGCGTTGCATCCAGGCGCTGGAACAGACCATTCAGGGCCAGGTTGGCCATTCATAAAAGGTAGCTGCCATGTCCCTCCCCTCTCATGTGCGCCTGGTGGAAGTGGGCCCCCGCGACGGCCTGCAGAATGAAGCGCAACCCATCAGCGTCGCCGACAAGGTGCAATTGGTGGACGCCCTGAGTGCCGCCGGCCTGGGTTACATCGAAGTCGGCAGTTTTGTGTCGCCCAAATGGGTACCGCAGATGGCCGGGTCGGCCGAGGTGTTTGCGCAGATCCAGCGCAAGCCGGGCGTGACCTATGGCGCGCTGGCGCCAAACCTGCGGGGTTTTGAAGATGCACTGGCGGCGGGCGTGAAAGAAGTGGCCGTATTTGCGGCGGCTTCCGAGGCGTTTTCCCAGCGCAATATCAACTGCTCCATCAGCGAAAGCCTGGAACGCTTCGTGCCGATCATGGCCGGGGCCAGGCAGCACGGTGTGAGCGTGCGGGGTTATGTGTCGTGTGTGTTGGGGTGCCCTTATGAAGGTCAGGTCGCGCCGGAACAGGTCGCGGCAGTCGCTCGCGAGCTGTTCGCCATGGGCTGCTATGAGGTGTCCCTGGGCGACACGATTGGCACCGGCACTGCAGGCGCAACACGCCGGATGTTCGAGGTGGTCGGCGCGCAGGTGCCACGGGACAAGCTGGCCGGGCACTTCCATGACACCTATGGCCAGGCCATCGCCAATATCTACGCCAGCCTTGAGGAAGGTATCCAGGTGTTCGACAGCTCTATTGCGGGCCTCGGCGGGTGCCCCTATGCCAAAGGGGCCAGCGGTAACGTTGCCACTGAAGATGTGTTGTACCTGCTCAATGGCTTGGGCATCGAGACGGGTATCGACATGGACAAGCTGATTCTGGCGGGTCAGCAGATTTGTACGGTACTCGGCCGCCCCACCGGTTCGCGCGTGGCGAAGGCTCGCAGCGCCGGTTGAGTAGTGCGCTTGTGACGATGTGTTACCTCGCGGCTACACATCGGGTAACACGGGAACATATTTTGTCGCATTTCCTGAAGGAAATTTCTCGCCAAAAAATCAAGGCATTGATTTTAAAGGACTTTAAAAAGTTGGCACGGCTTCTGCTATCTCTATTGCATAACAAGAATAAAAAGCACCAAACCTAATAAAAATAAGACGTAACGACTCTGACATAACAAAAACAACACGGCAGAGACGCAGCTAACAGATTTTTTTGGAGAAGATGTGCTTCGCAGGGTACGGCTTGCCGAAACCCGCAACCGGATAGAGAAGAACAAAAAACTACCTCAAGGTAGCTACCCACTGGTTGGATCGCGTGCGAAGAAGCAGATCAGCGCTCAAAAAAATACGTTTGCTCTTGACCCCGGATGGGGGTCGCCAAAAACAGCGGTAAAGGGCCACGGTTGCCAAAAACAACAATAGACCGCCCCTCAATAATAAAAAAAGAGCACGCAACGACAAATTAAAGGGGACCTTCGGGTCCCCTTTGTGCTTTCTCGGGGAGGGTGATTTGCGTGTATATCCGTTTTTTGGGTGATGGCTGAGATTGGTTCCGCTCTTACAGCGGCTCACTTTTGAAAAGCGCAAAAGTAAGCAAAACGCTCTTGCCCCACCACTCGGCACCTCGCTTAGGCTCGGTGTGCCTAAGATCAAAATCAAAAGCTAAAGCGGGCACGGTTCAAATGTGGGAGCTGGCTTGTCGGGTCGCCGCATC
>NZ_JACAOX010000041.1:84954-112352 GCF_013386015.1 Pseudomonas sp. B6001 | reverse complement strand
CAGGGCGCCGGGTTAGCCGCGCTGGGCCAAGGATGGCCCATCGCGGCGGCCCACGGTCCAAAGCCGGAGTGAGGGCACACCGAGCCTAGGCGAGGTGCCGAGTGGTGGGGCAAGAGCCTTTTGGTTACTTTTGGGCTCCTTTCAAAAGTGACCCGCTGTAAGAGCGGAACCAATACAAGCCATCACCCAAAAACGGATATGCCCCCAAAAAGAAGCATCACCCATTAGCCAGCTCTTCCAGATGATCCATCAACTCCTGCGGCTTAAGCACCAACACATCACTGTCCACCGCATCCAGCACTACCTCCGCCGTATTCCCGATCAACGCCCCTGAAATCCCGGTGCGCGCCACCGTACCTATGATGGTCACCGCCGCCTGCCATTTGTGCGCCGCATGAGGAATCAACACATCCGCCGGCCCTTCCTCGATATGCAGATGAGTGTCGTCAATATCAAACTCCGCCTGGAACGCCTTGCACT
Organism: Pseudomonas sp. B6001; assembly: GCF_013386015.1. NCBI lineage: Bacteria > Pseudomonadati > Pseudomonadota > Gammaproteobacteria > Pseudomonadales > Pseudomonadaceae > Pseudomonas > Pseudomonas sp. B6001. Next base: position 111,872 of record NZ_JACAOX010000041.1, on the reverse strand, counting down.
GCTCACGATAGCGTGCCTCGATCGTCTCCTTGAGCTGAAATACCGGATCCGCCGCCGACAGCATCGGCGACGGATGCGCACTGATCACATGCAACTGCGCCTTCGCCAAACTCGCGATATCGAAACCATGATCAATGATCGAGTTATGCAGCGCCTGGTGCTCCGCATCAGAGCTCCCCACATCAATCGCCGCCAGAATCACCCCGCCAGCCCAAGGCCTGGACGTCTTCACCAGCAGCACCGGAGTCGGGCAGTAGCGCATCAACTTCCAGTCGGCAGGCGTCAACAGCGCCTTTTTCAGCGGGCTGTCAGCGAAATGCTGCTTGACCACCAACCCACAACCCTCTGCCTGCTGCACGTCGATGATGGTTTCATGCAGGCTGTCATTCCACGCCTGTTCGGTGGTGACGCTGTAGCCATCCTCCTGCAAACCGGCCTTCAGCAGGCTCAACATCGCAGAATGCTCGTGCTTCTTGTCACACACCAACAAATGCAAATGTGCCCCGGTGACGCCGGCAATCAGCTTGGCGCGCTTGAGGGCCAGGCTTTCCGAATGCTCAGGCTCGATGACCACCAGGATGCTGCGTATGGCTTGCATGGTCGGGTTCTCCAAAAAAGGGTGGGCGTGGAACAACTATAGTTGCTGCCCGGCACACGTCATGTTGATGCACATCAAGCCCGGTAGCTGGCGGTCTGCGGCGCGGTCGGTATAATCGCCGGCCTTTTGTGAATCTTTGCCCATGAGCCCGATGAACCTGCCAGAAATCCACGAATTCCTCGGTTGCCGCACCCCCGACGGCTGGGTCCAGGCCGCGTTGGCCGACCAGGAAACCCTGCTGATCGACCACAAGAACTGTGAATTCAAGGCCGCCAGCACCGCCTTGAGCCTGATCGCCAAGTACCATTCCCACGTCGACCTGATCAACCTGATGTCACGCCTGGCCCGGGAAGAACTGGTGCACCATGAGCAAGTCATGCGCCTGATGAAGAAGCGCAAGATCGAGCTGCGCCAACTGTCCGCCGGCCGCTACGCCTCGGGTTTGCGCAAGGTGGTGCGCAGCCATGAACCGGTCAAACTGGTGGATACCCTGGTGGTCGGCGCGTTTATCGAAGCCCGCAGTTGCGAGCGTTTCGAAGCACTGGTGCCGCATTTGGACGAAGAACTCGGCAAGTTCTATTTCGGCCTGCTGAAAAGCGAGGCCCGGCATTTCCAGGGTTACCTGAAACTGGCTTACCAGTACGGCGACGCCAAGGACATCGCCCAGGTCATCGACCGTGTACGCGCCGCCGAGCAGGAACTGATCGAGTCACCGGACGTCGAGTTCCGCTTTCACAGCGGCGTGCCAGCCTGACGCAACCGCTGCACCGAGCAACGCGGTGATCCCGGCGAGTATCAGGATCACCGCCTGCGTCCCCAGCGGCGCCGCCAGCAGTGCGATCAGCAACCCGGCCAGCGGCTGCGAGAGGTTGTTGAGCAAGGTCAGCACGCCCACCGTCTTGCCAAAGTCCCGGGCCGGGATTACCCGTTGTCGGACGCTGCGGATGTACACGTTGAACATCTTGTCGAAACCGGTCAGCAGCAGGAAACCCACGGCATAAGCCCACACATTCGGGCTGATGGCCGTGATCAACGCTCCCACGGCAATCATCGAATACGACAAACCGCCCAGCACCTTGAGCGGCAGGGAAGCGCGCGCCAGGAAAAACAGGATGGCGATGGTCACCAGCGCGCCGGCCGCCTGCAACCCGGCGTAGGTGTCCTTGCCGGCGGCGTATTGGCCAATGACCATCGCGGCGGAAGTGGCGAGGGTGACGCCGATGATCAGGTTCACACCCACCGCCAGGGCGATAATCCTTTTCAGCTCCGGCAGGTCGCGGATATGCCCGAAGGCAACGCGCAACGGCTGCAGCCAGATGTCGTTGTGCTGCTCGAAAGTTTCAAGATTGACCGTGGTGTGGCGTTGCCAGATGCGCATCGCCAGGTCCGCCAGCAGGAACAGCCCGGCAACCCCCAGCACGACCCAGTGCCAGGCCCAGACGCCCAACATCAGCGCGGCCACCAGCGGGCCCAGCACCAGCCCGGTCTGGTCGGCAATCTGCGAGTAGGACAAGGTCTTGGCGTAGGTGTAATGCTTGAAGATATGCGGCAGCAGCACTTCCCGGGCCATGATGCCCTGGGTGGTCAACACGCCGCACAGCGCCGAAAGCATGACAATCCAGTAAATCCCGTCGAACATTCCATACAGCAGCACCGCCGCCCCACACGCCAGCGCCCGGTACACCTGGCTGATATGCAGGACGCGCACGGCGGGATATTTGTCGCACAACGCCCCGCACACCGGGAACGACAGGTACCGCGGCAAGGATTCGACAAAAAACGCCAGGCCCGCCCACGACACACTGTTGGTGGTCTGGAACACGATCAGCGGCACGATGAACAACAGAATCTGGTCGGCCAGGCGTGACAGAAACAACGAAATGAAGAAAGCCAGGTAATCCTTGCGCATGGTGTGCTCGTGTCCGTGAGTCAAATTGTCGTCAGTAGCCGGAGCCGGATTTATCCGTGAGATTGTGGCGCTCGTCGCCCTTGAGCGGCGGGTTGAATACGCTGACCAGCACCAGGTCCTGCTCCTTTCCGCCTCTTAGATAATGGCAGTCGTGTTGGTCCAGCGCATAAATATCTCCGGGGCGGATCGGGTAGACGTTACCGTCCATATCTTCGACTTCACCCTCACCGGCGATGCAGTAGCAAGCCTCCAGGTGATTACGGTATTGCAGCAGTGACTCGGTGCCGGCACGCACGACGGTGTGGCAGACGGTATAACCCATCCCGTCCTTTTCCGTCAGCAACCGATGGCTGGTGCCAGCGCCCCATTCGACAAAGTGCGCGGTGTTTTCTATGTCTGATTTGTGACGAACGAACATGGTTTTCTCCCGCTATGTAGGTAGAGGGCCATGATTCTCTTGTGTTTGTGGTGTTGTCATCAGCGACACTTCCGAAAAGCGTGTGGGGCGCATCTGGCGGACGGTACCGAGTTAAAGACTGCGGTGAAACTGTTAAAAACTCTTAAAAGCATGAAGCTTCGTCGGCCAGTGATGGCCAGCTGCTTTAGTCTGCCGGCTTGCCACCTATAATGCGCACACTTCAATCCGCGCGTGCACTGGAAATTTATGGATAACTTGGGTCTCGGCAAGGTCTTGCTCGTGGAGGACGATGAGAAGCTGGCAGGGCTGATCGCCCATTTCCTGTCCCAGCATGGCTTCGAGGTGCTGGCCGTGCACCGCGGCGATCTGGCGCTGGCGGCGTTCCTGGAGTTCAAGCCGAAGATCGTCGTGCTCGACCTGATGCTGCCCGGCCAGAGCGGCCTGCATGTGTGCCGTGAAATTCGCAACGTGTCCGACACGCCCATCGTGATCCTCACCGCCAAGGAAGACGACCTCGACCACATCCTCGGCCTGGAGTCCGGCGCCGATGACTATGTGATCAAGCCGATCAAGCCGCCTGTGCTGCTGGCTCGCCTGCGCGCCCTGCAGCGTCGCCAGGCGCCGGAACCCACGGTGCGCGGCGCCCTTGAGTTCGGCCGCCTGGCCATCGACCGCAGTTGCCGTGTGGTGAGCCTGGGCGGGGAGAAGATCGACCTGACCACCATGGAATTCGAACTGCTGTGGTTGCTGGCCAGCGCCGCCGGGAAAATCCTCTCCCGCGATGACATTCTCAACCGCATGCGCGGTATTGCCTTTGACGGGCTCAACCGCAGCGTCGACGTGTACATCAGCAAGCTGCGCGGCAAGCTCAATGACAACCCCCGGGAACCGGTGTGCATCAAGACCATCTGGGGCAAGGGCTACCTGTTCAATCCGTTCGCCTGGGAGGTCTAGATGTTAAGGCTGTTTCTGCGTCTGTATATCATCCTGGCCATTGGCTTGGCCGGGGCGATCTGGCTGGTGAACTACACCTTCGATGAGCTGTTGCCGGAGGCCAACGAAACCTACAACCGCGAAGCCCTGCGCGGCCCGGCGTATGGGGTGGTGGAACAATTGCGGCCGGTGACGGGGGAAGCGCGCGCCGCCCGCCTGGCCGAGTTGCAACCGCACTATGGGTTGCGCCTGGCGCTGGTGCAGCGGGACAGGCTGAAACTTACCGAGCGTGAACAGCAACTGCTGGCCAGTGGCGAGTTGGTGGTGCGTGGGGATTTCATGGAGTTCATCTCCAACATCGACGGCGGCCACCAACTGCTGGAAATCAAACTGCCGGAAGAGCCCAAGTGGCTGTACATGTGGGCCTATGGCTTCCTCGGGCTGTGCCTGGCGATTGTCCTGTACTTCTGGGTTCGGCCCCATTGGCGTGACCTGGAGCATATCCGCCTGGCCGCGCAACGTTTCGGTGACAACGATCTCGGCTCGCGCATCCTGCTGCCGCGCCGTTCTACCGTGCGCGAGCTGGCGGGGCACTTCAACCAGATGGCCGAGCGCATTGAAAGCCTGATCGCCAACCAGCGCGAGTTGACCAACGCCGTGTCCCACGAGCTGCGTACGCCGATTGCGCGGCTGTCGTTTGAGCTCGACCAGCTCAAGCAACAGGCCGATCCACGGGAGAGCCGCGCACTGATCGCCGACATGTATGCCGACCTCGGCGAGCTCGAAGAAATGGTCTCGGAACTGTTGACCTACGCCAGCCTGGAGCGCGGCGCCACGCAGATCACCCGGGAAAGCATCGAGGCCCACAGCTGGCTCGATAGTGTGATCGGCAGCGTCGCCCTGGAGGCCGAGGCGGCAGGCGTGCAGTTGCTGCTGCGCACCTGTGAAGTCGATTACATCCGTATCGAGCCGCGCTTTATGGCACGGGCGGTGATCAACCTGTTGCGCAATGCAATTCGCTATGCCGACCGGCGCGTGGAAGTGTCGCTGGTGAAGTTTGGCACCGGCTATGAAGTACGGGTCAATGACGACGGGCCCGGTGTGCCGGTGGAAGGGCGAGGGAAGATTTTCGAGCCGTTCCTGCGCCTGGACGCCAGCCGTGACCGCCGCACCGGTGGCTTCGGCCTCGGCTTGGCGCTGGTGCGGCGGGTGTGCCAATGGCATGGCGGGCAGGTTGAAGTGCTGGATTCGGAGTGGGGCGGGGCATCGTTCCGGATGACCTGGGCGTATGCCGAGTAATCATCCAGGAGCCATGGAGATCAAATGTGGGAGCGGGCTTGCTCGCGAAGGCGGTGAATCAGTCGCCGGATACATTGACTGAAACACCGCCTTCGCGAGCAAGCCCGCTCCCACATTTTGATTGGGTTACCAAAGTTAGAACGTGTACTCGACCATCCCCATCACCGACGTCTGCAAGCGTCTCTCCACAATCGGGCTTTGCCCGGCCTTGTCTGCCAGGTACTGCACATCCAGCAGCGTCGAAAACTGTGTGTGTTCGCTGATCGGCAAGCTCCACACCAGATTCATCCCGTTGCTGATGTTGCCGCCGCTGGCCTTGTAGGCCTTGAAGCGACTCTGTGCGGCCTGGCCGGTGGTCACGCCGTACCAGGTCTGCAGGTAATTGCTGTCGCCAAAATGGCTGCTGAGGCTGGCATCCAGCGAACCGTAGTCGCCGTCGTACAGATTGGTGCCCAGGCTCAGCTCCAGGTGGGTGAACGCCTTGCCGGAATCCTTGTGATCATCTTCCTCAAGCGCATGCTCCAGGGTTGCGCCGAGAATCACCCCGCCCAGGTTATAGCTGCCACTGACACCCACCTGGGCGCGAGTCTTGATCTCGCCCATGCCCTTGAGTTTCTTCGAGCCCGGGCGCCCGGTCTTGCTTTCGTCCTTGCGTGAGCCGCTGGCGCCGACGTAGGCGCTGAAGCTCGCGCCGCCGCCGTCATAACCCCAGCCCAGGCCCTTGTCGGTGTCGAGGAAAATCCCCCACGGGCTGACGATGGCTGCGCCCAGCACCGGCGCGGTGACTCGCTCGTCGCTGCCGCTGTAGCGGGGCAGGTTGGCCACGCCGGCCTTGAGGGTGTATTCCCAGTCATCGGCCAGCAGGGTGTCGGCGCTGGCCAGCAGGCACAGCGACGTCAGGGACAGGCACAGGTGTTTTGAACGCATGATGGTCTTCATGTGAGGTCAGAGACTCAAGGGGTTGTGGGGAGAATCGGTACGTTTGAAGTGGTAGCCGGAGGCGCTCAGGCCGTTGACCTGGCGACTCACGGTATCGCCCAGGCCATAGCCGTTGCCGGCCAGCACCGCGTGGGCGTTGTCCACGGGCAGCAGGATGTAGTCGGTCAGCGGCTCGTCGTGCAGTTGGCCGCGGATCACCAGGAAGCCGTTCTCCAGGCGCACGCTGATGCCGCTCAGGGGCGCGTCGGGCTCATGGGTGTTGAGCACTTGATAGGTGCCGATGGTGTCGGCCCAGGCATTGCTCAGCGGGGTCTGTTCGATGCGTTCGCCCACCGGGACGCGTTGGCCGTGGCTGCGGGCGGTGAGCATCTGGCGCCCTTGCACCGTTACCACATCCAGCTGCACGCGGCCCAGTTCACCGAGGTCCTTGAGCCAGAAGCCGAGGAATTTCTGTTGTGCCCGCAGCCAGCCCTGGCCGTCGCGCAGCAGTTCGAAACGGGTGTCGGCCAACTCGCCATACAGCTGGCCGTTTTCGTCCTTGATACGGAAAATGCCCCAGGCCGTGGCGTAGAAACCCGCCAGGCGCCTGCGGTCGATCGCGGCGGGCACCTGGCGGATTTTCAGGCCGTGGGCGGGCGCCTGACAGTTGTCGGCACACACCGGGTCGCCGGTCTGGGCCTGGAGCATCAGGCGCAGGGTGTCGGTGGTCAGGGACACCACCATCTCTTCGGCGTTGCTGTCGTTGGCCATCACGATCACGGCCAGTTGCTGGTCCGGCAGCATCGTCAGTTGCGCCGCGAAATCATCCCCGCCACCGCTGTGCTGGAAGGTGCGAATGCCGGGGCCCACCGGCTCATCGCCGCAAGGGGCGAGAAACCACCCCAGGCCCATCTGGCAGTCGAAGTCCAGGGCGTTGCCGGTGTTTTGCTGGGTGAACATCTCGTCAATCGACTGGCTGCCCAGTACCTGTCTGTCTTTATAGAGGCCCCGGGCGAAGAGCATGCGCACGTAGTGGCTGAGGTCCTTGGGGCTGCTCCACAAGCCACCGGCCGCGAGGTCGCGCACCTGGGCGTCGGCGCTGACGGTGCCGTCTGCATAACCCCGGGCGCGAAAGCCCGGTTGCGCGCCGGTGCCGACGAAGCTCGACTGGTTCATCTCCAGGGGCTTGAGCAGGCTGCTTTGCAGTCGGCTTTCGAAATCCTGCCGACTGCTGCGTTCGATGGCGGCACCGACCAGGGCGTAGCCGAGGTTGGAATAGGCCACCTGGGTCCCCGGTGGCGTGCTCAGCCAAACCCCTGAAATACGCATTGGCATCTGGCCCATGGCGAAGGTGTTGCGCACGTCCCGCAGGTGTTCGCTGGGCAGGCCGGACTGGTGGCTGAGCAGGCGGCGCAGGGTGATGTCCCGGTCGGCGGCCGCTTGGTCGGAATGAAAGCGCGAGCGTACGTAGAACTCCCGCAGCGTGTCCTGGATCGGGGCGTCGAGGGCCAGGCGCTGTTGCTCCACCAGTTGCAGGGCTGCGGTGGCGGTCAGCAGTTTGGAGAGGGCGCCGGCGCGGAACGCGGTGTTGGGGGTGACGGGTTTGCCCAGGGCCTTGTCGGCCAGGCCAAAGCCCTGGGCCCAGATCAGTTCCTGGCCGTTGACCAGGGCGATGGACAGGCCGGGTATGTTTTGCCTGGCCATTTCGCTGGGAATGCGTTTTTGCAGGTAGCGGATGATTGCGCTGTAGTCGCCCTTGGGAATGGGCGGCGGGGCCGGCGGCTGGCCGTGGCAGCCGAGGCTGCCCAGCAGGCAACCCAGCAGCGGAATACTGCGCAATGTGCGAAACATGATGAGCACCCGAGGGGTGGTTTGGATGCTCGAATGCTAGGGGCGGGCCGTCGATGAGTCTTTGTGAGCTTTGTCGGGAAACTGTCAAAGACTGTTAATACAGGCCGCCCCTAGCGGGTTTGCTCCATTGCCGCAGCTCCAGCATCAGCTATACCTAATGCTCAACGCTTCCTCAACGTCAGCCAAGGAGTCTCGCGATGAAACTGGGAATAATGATCAGCACCGTGTGTATTGCCACGATCGGGGTGATGGGGTGTTCCAGCAAGGTGACGCAGCCGGACGAATACTCCGGGTTTCTCTCCGACTACAGCAACCTCAAGGAAGCCAAGTCGCCATCGGGCGCGCAGGTGATGCGTTGGGTGGACCCCAACCTGAGTCTGAGCCGCTATAACGCGGTGTACATCGAGCCCACCCAGTTCTACCCCAAGCCGCAAGCCAGCACCAGGATCCCTGAAAGCACCTTGCAGGGCATCAGCACCTACTACAGCCAGGCGCTCAAGCGCGAACTGGAAAAGTCCTTGCCTCTGGCCGACGGACCAGGCCCGGGCGTGATTGTGGTGCGTGCGGCGATCACTGCCGTCAGCAGCAAGACCGAAAGTCTCAAGCCCTATGAGTACATTCCTGTCGCCCTGGTGGTCGCCACGGTCAGCACGGGCGCCGGGATTCGTGACCAGGAAACCACCTTGGGCACCGAAGCCCAATTCCTCGACGGTGCCAGTGGCAAGGTGGTCGCCCAAGTCGTGCGCAAAGGCACCGGTAAACCGTTGGCAAACGACTCCCAGGTGATGAAAGCCGATGACGTGAAAAACGTCATCGACGGCTGGGCGTCGGACCTGCATCAATCGTTTTTGAAGCTTAAAAAGGGCTAAGCCTCAAACGGTGCGCGACTTGAGCGGGTGCTATTTGATCGGTGTGAGCGGTGGCTGCTTCCATTGCCCGTTACCCACTTCAGGCTTGGGCAGGTAAATGCGCAATAGGGCATAGAACGGGCCGGGTGGTGCTGGCAGCCAGTTGCTTTGTTCCGCCTTCGGTGGCTCGTGGTGCGCGACCAACAGCGTCAGGCCGCCATCGGCGTCGAGCTTGAAGTTGGGCAACATCCCCGACGTGAGCACGTAGCGCTTCTTCAGGTTGGGGGTCAGCAGATTGGTCTTGGCGTTGTACATGGTCAGTGACCAGAATGCGTCGGTCGGTGGCAACTGGTCCTTGGCGAAGTGCAGGGTGTAGCTGTGGCGTGCGCCGTTGGCGGGTTTGCCCTCGCTGTCCACGGAGTAGCGCAGGTAGGCCGTTTCATCGCCGGAGTTGCCAAACAGGTGCAGGTTGGCGCCAGCGTAGCGGTACAGGTAGTTGTTTTGAAGGTGGTCGCGATTGCCGAACAGGTCTGCACTGGATACTTGATGGGTATCGATCTTGTCTTTTTTGAAGGCTGCATACTCGGCTTTGCCGTCGGCGATGCCGTCATCCAGCGCTTTGCGTTGCTCAACCGTCAGGGCCTTGAGGTCGAACGGTTTACCCGCCTCGACGCCGATCCTGGCAAAACGCGCGAGCACGTCTTTCTCACTGTCCTGCGGTGCTGCGTAGGCCAGCATGAAGTTCAGATAGCGGAACAGATGCACGCTGTCGCTCATGTTCGGCGTAGGCTTGGGCCAGGCAATTTTCGGCGGCTTGATGGGTTTGGGCTGCTTCACGTAGCTGCTCAGGGTCTGGACCTTATAGCCGCCCTGGATCTGTCTGACTTTGCCCAAGTCCTTTTCATCGAACAATTGAGTGCGGTACAGGGCGTAGGCGATGTTGCTTTCGCTGTACACGACGCGGTCGATATCGGTTGGCTGCTGGCCTTTCCAGCCCGGGCCGGCAATCATGTAGTGGCCACCGTTGTTACCGGTGCTGCGGGTACCCAGATAGCCGAAGTTCTGCGTATAGAGGTCGACCAACTGCACGGCGTAGTAGCGGTTGTCTTCGATCCTGGGCAGGGTCAACACCACGGGCTCGGCCCGCAGATCGAGCCAGACAAAGGAGTTGGGCGTGTCCGGGTTGGGGGTGGGGATCGCTGTATCTTTAGGGGTTATCGCCTGCGCGGTGTTCCCGATGTGGTTGAACGGCGCCTTGAAGTTCGCCCCGGTCTTGTCGACAGCCTGGGTGTAGAGAGTCTTGTACATCTCCACCACCGGGAAGCCATAAAGATAGGCTTCCTTGGCGATGGCCCGGGCTTCACTCGGCGTGGCGGTGAAATCGGCCCAGGCGCCGGTACTCATGAAAATCGAGAGGCTCGCCAGCAGCAGGCGCGTCGGTGTTCGAATCATGTTGTTGCGTCCTTACTGAGTCAGTCGGATGTCGTCGAGTTTTCAGCTGTTATAAAAGCAGGCTCCGGTGGGCGCGTACAGTCGCAACTAGCTGAACCTTTGCGTGTCAGGCAGAGTTTGCACTCAGTTGCTCGGGAAGTCTTTTGGCACGTGAGGTTCAACGCAAAGATCTATCGATCAGTTGACATCAACGAGATCAAGTGCCGCCTGTGAAAGGCGGCATCGGGGGGCAGTCAAGGCAGTATGGACTTGACCTTGTCACGCAACTGATCAATCGAGAACGGCTTGCCGATCACCTGCATGTCGGCTGGCGAATCGATATTTTCGGCATAACCGCTGGCGAACAGGATGGGCAGGGCGGGGCGTATTTCACGGGCCTTGAGGGCCAGTTGCTTGCCGTCCATGTCCGGCAGGCCGACGTCGGTCATCATCAGGTCGATGGTCTGGTCGGTGTCTTGAACTATTTTCAAGGCTTCTTCGGCATCGGCCGCTTCAAGCACTTGGTACTCCAGCTCTTCGAGGACATCGACGATCAACATGCGCACGATGGCGTCGTCTTCGACTACAAGGATGGTGGAGGGGGCGGCTGACATAGTGGAGGTTCCCGAACAGTGGAAGGGGCAGGTCTTGGGCGATGGGAAGACCGTTTTCATCCTGAGTATTGTCGGTCCCGGCAAGTTCCCCAGATAAGCAAAACATTGTGCCGGTAACGGCTACAAATGTCGCGTATCACTGCCACTCACTTGCCAGGGGCTTGCTGGAACAACCAGCAAGCCCCTGGCATTGTCTCAAGCTGCCGGTTTTATCGGTTAAAGGGATCCGTACACCAACCCATGCACCCGGCTCTGGTTCTCGCTAGCCTTGAATGTGCTGACCGTATATTCCGGGTTTGTCGGCGTCCCAAACGCTCCCGGGATAAGCTGCGCCTTACTGTTGGCCAGCGATTCCTTCATTCCTTTCTTCATGGCGTCCTCGGTCGGAAAATTGACCAATCCGAAATTGGGGTCGAAATAGAACCATTTTCGCGTGCCGCCTTCCACGATCACTCCCGCTGTCATCGCGTGGACGGGCGTGGCGATGATGAGTGTCTTGGACGTCGTCGCGTTGGCCAGGTCATCGATGATGGCCTGATAGGACTTTTGCGTGACGACTTCGGCCGAGTGCGGTCGCTTTCTGAAGTGATCCTGGGCTTCGCTCATGTCCTTGATGAACCTCGCCGATTTTGGGTTGGTTTCCTTGGTCGCCGCCGCAATGAAAAGCTTGTCGATGTACTCGTCCTGTTTTCCAACGGACACGGCGTAGGCCATTGCGTTGGCTAACACGCCACATTCGCCTCCGGTCACCGTGTCCACCTGGCTCAAATAGAAATTCTGGGGCATGCCCCGGAGCTTGATGCCGGGGATGCGCTCAATTTCGGCTTTGTAGAACTCATAGTTTTTAAGGCCGACTTCTGATCGCTTTTTGCCTATTGACTGTGCCAGGGCGCCGATTTCTTCGGGGCTTCGATTCGGCTTAAGTGCCAGTTCCATGAGCTCTGCGATATCCATGGAGCCCGAGTAGCCCGGGATGTCATCCACTACCCCGTTGTTATAGCCACGCATATACGCATCGTGGCTCGTTGTTCTGGCGTGTTCCTGCGTAGCCTTGAATGAGTTGGATAATTGCTTGGAGGGTGTGTTTTGCGCCTTGGTGGCCGGCCCTCCGACAAAGTACTCCCAGAAGCTTTCAACGTTGTCCTGGATCGACACGGTCTGTGGCGTGAACCCCTTCAACGGTGGGCCATAGGGTTGTTTCTTGAGGGCGTCGTACGCGTACCATTCGCCCTTGTTCAATACAGCGGAGGCTTCGACGGTTTGATCCGCCAGCTTGATGGTGCCGATTGCCGCGACGCCATGTTCCTTGCCGGCGGCTTTCAACAGGTCATGGCTGCCGGCTGCCCCCTTGAGTTTGTTTAGCCCGTTAATGCTTTTTTCGACTACAAACTTGCCGCCCCGGTTAATCAGTCCTGCGCCTCCCAGAAGCAAATCGCCCAAGCCGCCCACCGGGTTCAAGGCGCCGATGGTGGCGACACCGATCTTTTTGGCAACATTCAGCGCCTTGGCGCCTGCACTGAGGGCTTTTGTGCCCGCCTGTGCCGCTTTGGACGAACCCAGGCTGACAAAGCCCAGCAGGTCCAGCTGGAGGTCAATCGCCCCCTCCAGGTAATTACCCTTGGTAAAGTTGGCAATCGCTGACTTGAAGGGAATGAGGTCGAGGAAGAAATGGGTCACCTTCAACTCGGTTTCCATTTGCTTGTCGTAGGTCGTGGCGCCTTTGGCTTGCTTGACGACATCCTCGTTGCCCAGGTCGAGGTTTTCGACAAATGCCTCCGCGATGTACTGGGTACGGGCGGTGGCAAAGCTGTTGGGAGGCAGTGGGTTCGTGTCTGTACTGGCTGAGCGCTCGGGCTCAGTGGCCTCTGAAGCGTCGAATTTTTTTATTCTGTTTTCCTCGATCGCCAGTTCCCAGGTACTCGCAGAGAAATCCTGGGGCGTTACTTTTTTGATGCTGCCGTTTTTTATGTCCAGCCTATAGGTAACAGGTTCCGTGCCACCCTCTACCTGTATCAGCAGCTCATTTTTAATCGGTTTGAAAAGCGAGGTGACCAGGTTTGGGCCCAATTGATAAACAGAGGGCTGGTAAAAAGTGAGGTTGCCCTGCTCGATGTTTTTTCGATCTTCCAGCGGCAGGCTGGCGATCAGGTGCTTTACGGTGGTGACAACCCCGTCGTTCAGCGACTTGATCGACGCTTCAAACTGCTTTTGAAATGTCGCGTTTACGTCGAACTTGAGCGACTGGCCTTCCAGTGCCTGGGTGATGTCTGGATCCTTGGATTCCCAGGTGTAATCGCCCAAGCCACTCATGGCGATGTCCAGCAACGAATGCAGTCCCGCAGGTGCGCGGTTTGGGTCGTAGAGCGGCACGCCAAACTGTTGTTGGCGGGTGTCCTTCACCGTCAGGGCCTTTTTTTCAAACGGCACATCCTCGCCAAATCGCTCTTTGAGCTGGGCCAGTGCAATGGCCTTGCGGCTCGGGATATCGGTCTCCAGCAGGGTGGAGGCCTTCATACGTTCATCCACCTGTTGAGTGAACTCGACGCGTATCGCTTCCAGCTGGTCGGGGCTGTAGGCATCGTTGGGTTGTTTGCTGATAACGCCGTTGGCCACTGCCCAATCAATCAGCGCTGCCCTCTGTGCGCTTTGGGTCACGGCGGGCTCGGCGAGTGCAGCGCTTTCGGCCTTGAGCATCACTTGGGCGAAAGTCATGTTCGGTACCGAGCCCGGCGACTGCGCTTCAATCGACGCCGCCGCAACCGCCAGGTTGACCCAGGCCGGGCTGCCATAGGTCACGCTGGCCGGGATGTCTTTGATCAGGAACTCCGGGGCTGTTCTTGCCAGCAATACGTAAGCACCCGCCTGGGCCATCTCGGGGCTCGTTCTGCCCTCGCTCGACAGGTGTGCGCTCAGCCCGTTGACGATGGCAGAGGCCGGCTTGCCCCAATGTTCTTCACTGGCCACGTCGAAACCGGCCAGTTTGTTCCGTTGAGGCGCCTGGACTGACTCGGGATCCATCTGTGCACTGATGGCGGCCAGCAGGTAGTCGTAATGGCTGTTCTTGGTCTCGATACCATTGAGCCCGCGCTGCAGGGCCTGGCCCATCAGTTGGCCTTCGGGCGAGCTTAAAAGAAACTCGAGGATCTTCGCCGGGTCGTTCAAGGCGGCCACAGGAATGGAATTCTGGTACGCGAGAAAGTCCAGGACGCTCTTTGTCTGCGTGACTTGCGGCTGATCGCCGAGGTGGTGGGCGTGGTTCATCGCAAGCAGGCGCAACTGAGTTTGCTGGTTCTGGTCCAGCGGTGCAGGCCAGGACAAGGCACCGCCCAGGTCACCGAAAGGGTGGGCGGCGATCCTGACGGTCGCTTCCAGTTTCAGCTTGAGCAACTCGGCCTTGGAGGTTGGCAGAGGCACCCCGTTGGCATTCAGGAATGCCTCCAGGCTTTGGTTGACCCTGGTCCCCATGTCCAGGGTGTTGTGATGAGACGAGTCCGGATGAATGGCCATTTGTGTGAGCTTCAGGACGGACTGTACATAGGGGGCGGTGTCGTAGTCTTGCAGGGCCGGGGCTGCGAGGTTGATGGCGTCCAGCAGGTTCTGCCAGTTCTGCCGGTCGGCCATGGGCTGTTTCAGCACATCGGAGCGGCTGGCGGCTGATGCTGGCGCTGCTGCAACGGCAGGGGGCGTGGCTGGCTGGGGGCTCAGGGACGATGCCCCGGAAGCAGGGGAGGAAAAGAATTGGGGCGCAGGCTGTTGCACGGAGAGGTTGCTGACATTTTGCATCGGTGGGTACCTGTTTTATTAGGAGATACGCGCCTTTTCCGAGGAGGTTCCCTGTTCCCCACGGCACCCCTTTGGGTGGGGCGGCCCACACACAACGTTCCAGGCTCACTTCGGTTCCCATGTAAGAAGGAAAGTCAATTGCCGAGTGTTAAAAACACATCCATTCGTCTATTTATCAATGGGTTATGTAATCCATGTCGCTACGGGTAGCAGAAAAATAGCGCTCAGGCGCAACTTTGGGGCAAACTCCTCGTTTTTCCGTATTGGCCAAGGCATGCCCATGACTCCCGCGTCGTCTGTCGATGAGAAAAGCTTCCGTAAATTGCTGGGCCGCAACGTGGCACTGCCGTTGGGCGTTGGCGTGCTCAGCGCGGTGTTTTTCGTCGTTCTGATCACCTACCTGTTGTCGGTGATCCAGTGGGTCGAACACACCGACCGGGTAATCAACAATCTCAACGAAACCTCGAAACTGACCGTGGACCTGGAAACCGGCATGCGCGGCTTCCTGATTACCGGTGACGAGCATTTCCTCGACCCGTACGAAGTGGCCAAGCCGCGGATCATTTCCGACTTGCGCAACTTGCAGGCACTGGTGGCGGACAATCCGGAGCAGGTGGACCGGCTCAAGCGTCTGGAATCGTTGCAACAGGCGTGGAACACCTACGCCCAGTCGATGATTGACATGCAGCGGCAAAACGGCGATTACCGCACCGCCGTGAAAGCCGGGCGTGGCAAGAGCCTGACGGACGAGATTCGCAAGGAGTACGACCGGGCGGTGGCGATGGAGCAACAGTTCCGCATCACCCGCAATGAAGACGTTACCCGCACCACGATCATCAGCGTCACCTTGTACCTGGTGTTTGTGCTCGGCCTGAGTGGCTTCCTGGCGTATGTCGGCCGAAAGAATCTTTTAGAACTTTCAAACAGTTACAGCGAAAACCTGATGTCGCAGCAGAGGATCGCCAAGCGCCTCGAGCAGCAAGCCTGGTTGCGCAACGGCCAGACCGAGCTGGCCGAGCAGGTCCTTGGCCAACTGACGCTGAATCTGCTGGGGCGCAACATTTTGCAGTTCTTTGCCCAGTACATGGGCTCGGCGGTGGCGGCGTTGTACGTGCGTGAAGAGCACGGCGGCCTCACACGCGTGGCTACCTATGGCTTCTCCCGCGAGCAGGAGCAGCAGGAACAGTCGATCTACAACGACGAAGGCATCGTCGGCCAATCGGCCCGGCAGGACCGCCTGATTCGCCTGGACGATGTGCCGGTGGATTACTTCAAGGTCAGTTCCGGCCTCGGCGAAGGTGCGACCCGCAGCGTGCTGGTGGTACCGACCAGCGATGATGGCCGGGTCAACGGGGTGATCGAACTGGGTTTCCTGCGTGCACTCGATGACCGTGATGTCGAACTGCTGGAGTTGATTGCCGACAACATCGGCACCTCCATCGAAGCCGCGCGTTATCGCCAGCGCCTGCAAGAAGTGCTGGCCGAAACCCAGCAGCTCAATGAAGAGCTGCAAGTGCAGCAGGAAGAGCTCAAGACGGCCAACGAAGAGCTGGAAGAACAGTCGCGCATCCTCAAGGAGTCCCAGGCCCACCTGGAAACCCAACAGGCGGAGCTGGAACAGACCAACGAACAATTGGCCGAACAGACCCAGACCCTGGCCGAGCAGCGCGATGCCATGGACCAGAAGAACGTCCAGCTCAACCGCGTACAGATCGAGCTGGAAGAGCGCGCCGACGAGTTGCAGCGCTCCAGCAAGTACAAGTCCGAATTCCTCGCCAACATGTCCCACGAGCTGCGCACGCCGCTGAACAGCTCGTTGATCCTGGCCAAGTTGCTGGCGGAGAACCCCCAGGAAAACCTCAGCGCCGAACAGGTCAAGTTCGCCGAGTCGATCTACTCGGCCGGCAACGACTTGCTCAACCTGATCAATGACATCCTCGATATCTCCAAGGTCGAAGCCGGCAAGCTGGAAATGCGCCCGGAGAACACCAGCGTTGCGCGCCTGGTGGATGGGCTGCGCGGCATGTTCGAGCCGCTGGCGGCCGACCGCAAGCTCGGGTTCCAGGTGGAGGTGCAGGAAGGCTCGCCACACATGCTGTTCACCGACCGCCAGCGCCTGGAGCAGATTCTGAAGAACCTGCTGTCCAACGCCATCAAGTTCACCGAGAAAGGTGAGGTCAGCCTGTCGGTATCCCGGGCACCGGGGGAGGGCATCGCCTTTACCGTACGCGACTCGGGGATTGGCATCGCCCCGGACCAGCAGGAAAGCATCTTCGAGGCGTTCCGCCAGGCCGATGGCACCACCAACCGTCGTTACGGCGGCACCGGCCTGGGCCTGTCGATTTCCCGGGACCTGGCGAACCTGCTGGGCGGCTATATCAGCGTCACCAGCGAACCTGGCCAGGGCAGTATCTTTACCCTGGTGGTGCCCGAGCACTATGTAGAGCGTGACGAAGACACCCCCGCGCTGGAACAGCCGCGCGCGGTAGTCCCTGTGCCTGCACCGGCGCCGATCAAGGTGTCGCCGATGCCGATCGCCCACGAAGCGCAGATACCGCGCTTTATCGATGACCGCGACAAGGCTCCGTTCGCCACGCGTTGCATCCTGGTGGTGGAAGATGAGCCCAACTTTGCCCGCATCCTCTTCGACCTCGCCCATGAACTGGGTTACCACTGCCTGGTGGCCCATGGCGCAGACGAAGGCTACGCCCTGGCGGAACAGTACATTCCCGACGCGATCCTGCTGGACATGCGCCTGCCGGACCATTCCGGCCTGACCGTGCTGCAACGTCTCAAGGAACATGCCGGGACCCGCCATATCCCGGTGCACGTGATTTCCGTGGAGGACCGCGTCGAAGCCGCCATGCACATGGGCGCCGTGGGCTATGCAGTCAAGCCGACCACCCGCGAAGAGCTCAAGGATGTGTTCGCCCGCCTGGAAGCCAAGCTGACGCAGAAGGTCAAGCGTGTGCTGCTGGTGGAAGACGATGACCTTCAGCGAGACAGCATTGCCCGCCTGATCGGCGACGATGATATCGAGATCACCGCCGTAGGCTTCGCCCAGGAGGCCCTGGACCTGCTGCGCACCCACATCTACGACTGCATGATCATCGACCTCAAGCTGCCGGACATGCTCGGCAACGAGCTGCTCAAGCGCATGTCCATCGAGGACATCTGCTCGTTCCCGCCGGTGATCGTCTACACCGGGCGCAACCTGACCCGCGATGAAGAGGCCGAACTGCGCAAGTATTCGCGCTCGATCATCATCAAGGGCGCGCGTTCCCCCGAGCGCCTGCTGGACGAGGTGACACTCTTTCTGCACAAAGTCGAATCGCAGTTGTCCCATGAACGCCAGACAATGCTCAGGACTGCCCGCAGCCGCGACAAGGTGTTCGAGGGCCGCAAGATCCTGCTGGTGGATGACGATGTACGCAATATCTTCGCCCTGACCAGTGCCCTGGAGCACAAGGGCGCGATTGTCGTGATCGGCCGTAATGGCCGCGAGGCGATCGAGAAACTCAATGAAGTCGATGACATCGACCTGGTACTGATGGACGTGATGATGCCGGAGATGGACGGGTACGAGGCCACCGCCTTGATCCGCCAGGACCCGCGCTGGCGCAAGCTGCCGATCATCGCGGTGACGGCCAAGGCCATGAAGGACGATCAGGAGCGCTGCCTGGCGGCAGGCTCCAACGATTACCTGGCCAAGCCCATCGACCTGGACCGGTTGTTTTCATTGATTCGCGTGTGGCTACCCAAGATGGAACGGATTTAATTGGAACGAAGCACTGACATCGAACTGCGCTTGTTGATTGAGGCGATTTACCTCAAGTACAGCTACGACTTTCGCGACTACTCCGGCGCTTCGGTCAAGCGCCGCGTGGCCCATGCGTTGCGTCAGTTCGACTGCGCCACCATCTCGGCCTTGCAGGAACGGGTGCTGCATGACCCGACGGCGTTCATGCAGTTGCTGCAGTTCCTGACGATTCCGGTCAGCGAAATGTTTCGCGATCCCTCGCACTTCCTGGCGATTCGCAAGGAAGTGGTGCCGCTGCTCAAGACCTACCCGTCGATCAAGATCTGGATCGCGGGCTGCAGTACCGGGGAGGAGGTGTATTCCATGGCCATCCTGTTGCGTGAGGAAGGCCTGCTGGAACGCACCATCATCTACGCCACCGACATCAATCCCCGGTCCCTGGAAAAAGCCAAGCAGGGGATCTTTTCCCTCGAGAACATCCGCGCCTATACCCACAACTACCAACAGGCCGGTGGCCAGCGTTCGTTTGCCGATTACTACACGGCGGCTTACGATCATGCGATCTTCGACAAGACCCTGCGGGAGAACGTGACGTTTGCCGATCACAGCCTGGCGACCGATAGCGTGTTTTCCGAAACTCAATTAATTTCCTGTCGCAACGTATTGATTTACTTCAATAAAAAGTTGCAGGATCGGGCGTTTGGATTGTTCCATGAGTCGCTGTGTCACCGCGGCTTCCTGGTGCTGGGCAGCAAGGAAACCCTGGATTTTTCCGCCTACAGCAAACAGTTCGAACCCCTGGTCAAGCAAGAACGGATCTACCGAAAATTATGAATGAAGCTACTGCCAGCCCGGTATCCGGGATCGAGGCCATTGTGATCGGCGCTTCCGCAGGCGGTGTCGAGGCATTGCTGAGCATTTTTGGCGAGCTGCCGGCGAGCTTCGGCCTGCCGATCATTACCGTGCTGCATTTGCCCGACGAGCGCCGCAGCCAGTTGGCGGAAGTGTTTGACCGACGCGTATCGATGAAGGTAGTGGAGGCCCGCGACAAGGAAGTGATCCAGCCCGGTACCCTGTATTTTGCCGGCCCCGGTTATCACCTGTCGGTGGAGCACGACCGCAGCCTGTCACTGAGCCAGGAGGACCGCGTGCACCATTCCCGCCCGGCAATCGACTACCTGTTTGATTCAGCCGCCGATGTCTACGGCAAGGGCTTGCTGGCGATTTTGCTGACGGGGGCCAACCAGGACGGCGCCCGGGGCCTGGCCCACGTCAAGCAGAGCGGCGGTACCACGGTGGTGCAGGACCCTTTGGAGGCCCGCGTCGCCGTGATGCCCCGGGCCGCCCTGGCGCTGCATGAACCTGACCATATCCTCACCTTGAGCCGCATCGGCACCTTGCTGGCTTCCCTGGAATCCTCCCCATGTTAAGTACTGTCCAGGCCAAACTGCTGATCGTCGACGATCTGCCGGAAAACCTGCTGGCCCTTGAAGCGCTGATCAAGCGCGAGGACCGCCAGGTCTATAAGGCATTGAGCGCCGACGAGGCCTTGTCGCTGCTGCTGGAGCACGAGTTCGCCATGGCCATTCTCGACGTGCAGATGCCGGGCATGAACGGCTTCGAGCTGGCCGAGCTGATGCGCGGCACCGAAAAGACCAAGAACATTCCCATCGTGTTTGTCAGCGCTGCCGGCCGTGAGCTCAACTATGCGTTCAAGGGCTACGAAAGCGGCGCCGTGGATTTCCTGCACAAGCCGCTGGATATCCACGCGGTCAAGAGCAAGATCAACGTATTCGTTGACCTGTACCGCCAGAGCAAGGCGATGAAGCAGCAGGTTGAAGCCCTGGAGCAAAGCCGGCGCGAGCAGGAAGCCTTGCTCACGCGCTTGCAGGCCACCCAGGCCGAACTGGAGCAGGCCGTGCGCATGCGCGATGACTTCATGTCGATCGTCGCCCACGAAGTGCGCACGCCCCTCAACGGGCTGATCCTGGAAACCCAGCTGCGCAAGATGCACCTTGCCCGGGACAACGCCGCGGCGTTTACCCTGGACAAGATGCACGCCATGGTCGACCGCGATGAGCGGCAGATCCAGAGCCTGATTCGCCTGATCGAAGACATGCTCGACGTGTCACGCATCCGCACCGGCAAGCTATCGATCCGCCCCGGCCGCTTTGACCTGACGCAACTGGTGCACAACCTGCTGGAGAATTTCGCTCCGCAAGTGGCAGCGGCCGAGTCCTCGGTGAAGTGGGTCCAGGAAGGGCCGGTGGAGGGCAACTGGGATGAGTTCCGTATCGAGCAGGTGGTGTCCAACCTGCTGACCAACGCCTTGCGCTATGGGGCCAAGAGCCCGGTGGAGGTGCGGGTGTACGCCGAGCATGGCGAAGCACGGGTGGAGGTACGCGACCACGGGATCGGCATCAGCGAAGACAACCAGAAGCGGATTTTCCAGCAGTTCGAGCGGGTGTCGGCCAACCACGCCGTGGCGGGCCTGGGCCTGGGGCTGTTTATCTCCGAGCAGATTATCGCGGCCCACGGCGGGACCATTGAAGTGGAAAGCCGGATAGGCGAGGGCGCGTTGTTCCGCGTCTGCCTGCCCCTGGAGGCCGGGGCATGAAATCAATCGCAAATCCGACGCAACCTCTGCGTGACCCCATGGTCGTATCAGCAGCAATTGACCGGACAAAGGCTTCCCATGAGTGAAGATGCACAAGATGTTGTACTGATCGTCGAAGATGACGAATCGATTATGTTTGTGTTGGGCGAGTACCTGGCGGGCCTGGGGTATCGGGTGTTGAAGGCGATTGACGGTGAGCAGGCGTTTGAAATCCTGGCCACCAAGCCGCACCTGGACCTGATGGTGACCGACTACCGCCTGCCTGGCGGCATTTCCGGGGTGCAGATCGCGGAGCCTGCGATCAAGCTGCGCCCGGAATTGAAAGTGATCTTCATCAGCGGTTACCCGCAGGAGATTCTCGACTGCAACAGCCCGATCACGCGCAATGCGCCGATCCTGGCCAAACCGTTTGACCTGGATACGTTGCAGGAACATATCCAGCGGCTGTTGGCTTAACATCTGTAGAAGAGGGAACACACTCCCTCTTCAAGCCTTGATCATCTCCCTCACCTTTGCCGTCAACAGATCAAAGGTGAACGGCTTGGTGATCATCTGCATGCCCGGGTCCAGAAAACCGCCCCGTACAGCCGCATGCTCTGCATAGCCGGTAATAAACAACACCTTCAACTCGGGCCGCACCTGCCGGCCGATCTCCGCCAGTTGCCGGCCGTTCATGCCGGGCAGGCCAACGTCGCTGATCAGCAGGTCAATGCGCTGGCTGGACTCGATGATCGGCATGGCACTGTCGGCATCACCGGCTTCGACGAAGGCATAGCCCAGTTCACTCAGCACGGCGCTGACCAGCACTCGCACGGCCGGGTCGTCCTCGACGATCAGCACGGTCTCGCCGGCATTGGCGAACGGCAGCAATGCCGGGTTGAGCGGTTCATCTGCAATGACCTCGCCGACATACCTCGGCAGGAACAGGCTGACGGTGGTGCCTTGGCCCACCACACTGTGGATCGACACATGCCCGTGGGATTGGCGCGCAAACCCGTAGATCATCGACAACCCCAGCCCGGTGCCCTGGCCAATGGGTTTGGTGGTGAAGAACGGGTCAAATGCACGGCTGATCACGCTCTCGGGCATGCCGCAACCGGTGTCGCTGACGCTCAGTTCCACATAGTCGCCAGGGGTGAGGGTGCCGTAGGCTGCGGTAAACACACTGTCCAAGTGGCGGTTGGTGGTTTCCACCACCAGTTTGCCGCCGTTGGGCATCGCATCCCGGGCATTGATGGCGAGGTTGAGCAGGGCGCTTTCCAGCTGGTTGGGGTCGGCTTCGGCGGTCCAGAGTTGCTCGGTCAGGCGGATATCCAGGGCAATGCTTTCATTCAGGCTGCGTTGCAGCAGCTCACCCATGGAGCTCACCAGTTGATTGATCTGCACCGGTTTCGAATCCAGCGACTGGCGACGGGAAAACGCCAGCAAGCGGTGGGTCAGGGCGGCCGCGCGGTTGGCTGAAGTGACACCCAGGTCGATCAGGCTGTCGAGGTCTTCGGTGCGGCCCCGAGCCACGCGCCTGCGCAGCAGTTCCAGGCTGCCGATGATGCCGGTCAGCATGTTGTTGAAGTCATGGGCGATGCCGCCGGTCAATTGGCCGACGGCTTCCATTTTCTGCGATTGGCGCAACGCTTCTTCGTTATTGCGCAGCTGCGCCGTGCGTTCTTCCACCTGTTGCTCAAGGGTTTCCAGGGTGCTTTGCAGGCGCTGTTCGCTCTGGCTCAGGTCGATCAGCCGGTCGCGGGCCTCGTATTGCCGACGACGTCCGCGCAGCGCCGTGGTCACGAGGCTGATCAGGGTGATCGGGTGGAACGGGCGCTCCAGGAACGTCACGTTGCCCAGCAAGGTGCTCAGGTGCGACGAGCCATTCTGTTCGCTGCCGCCGTGGTGCGTCATCAGCACAATCGGCAGGTCTGACCACGCCGGTTGTTGATGCAGGTACGTGAGCAGCGGTTCCAGGTCGATACCGCGCAGGGCTTCGGCAGCAATGACCAGCAAGCCGGCACCGTGCTCCAGCTCCTCGCAGAGCATCTGCAAATGGCTGGCGATGATGCCGTTGAAACCAGCCTCATTGAGCATCATCAACGCCAGGGAGCTGTCGCGACCCAGGGGCGCCAGAATGATCGCCCGTTCGAAAATGGCCGGCAGGCCACTCATGAACTTTCATCCTTGAGCAGCGGGTTGTCGGTGCCCATGTAGGTCGGTACGCCGCGCAATACACCCTGGAACGCATCAAGCGGTTCGCCGATGGTCATGCCACGACTGCCGATGCGGTATTCGCGAATGGTCGATTCGTGGCTGCCGGTGCGTTTCTTGATGATCGAAATCGCACGCCGCACCTTGCCCAGCGCTTCGAAGTAACGCAGCAGGATCACGGTGTCGGCCAGATAGGTAATGTCCACCGGCGCCTGCATGTCCCCCACCAGCCCGTGCTGGGCGACGGTCATGAAGGTCGCGGCGCCACGGCGGTTGAGGTACAGCAGCAGTTCGTGCATGTGCAGGATCAACGCGTTCTCTTCCGGCATCGCGGCCTGATAGCCATTGACGCTGTCGATCACCACGGTCTTGATCCCGCGTTCGTCCACACAGCGGCGCACCCGATGGGAGAACTCGCCGGGGGACAACTCGGCGGCGTCTACCTGTTCGATCAGCAGGTTGCCGGTGGCTTGCAGGGCTTCCAGGTCGATGCCCATGTTCTTCATGCGCTCGAACAGCAGACCCAGCTCTTCATCAAAAATGAACAGCGCGGCTTTTTCGCCCCGGGAGACGGCTGCTGCGGCAAAGATCATCGAGATCAGCGATTTACCGGTACCGGCCGGGCCCAGGATCAAGGTGCTGGAACCAGTCTCGATCCCGCCGCCCAACAGGGCGTCCATCTCGCGGATGCCGCTGGTGAGGGTCTGGCGGTTGTAGCCGCCACGGTGCTCGGCGGCCACCAGGCGCGGGAACACATGTACGCCGTCTTCCATGATGGTGAAGTCGTGAAAACCGCCGCGGTATTTCTGCCCACGGTATTTCACGATCCGCACGCGGCGGCGCTCGGCGCCGTAGTTGGGGGTCAGTTCTTCCAGGCGAATCACACCGTGGGCCACGCTGTGTACGGTCTTGTCGAGGGACTCGGTGGTCAGGTCGTCCAGCAGCAGCACGGTGGCGTCGTAGCGCACGAAGTAGTGCTTGATCGCCAGGATCTGCCGGCGATAGCGCAGGGAGCTTTGCGCCAGCAGGCGGATTTCCGAAAGGCTGTCGATCACGACGCGGGTAGGTTTGACCCGTTCCACCACTTCGAAGATCTGCCGGGTGGCTTCGCCCAGCTCAAGGTCCGAGGAATACAGGAGGCTTTGCTGGTGCTCGGCATTGAGCAGGCTTTCGGGGGGAGTCAGTTCAAAGATGTGAATGTGTTCGTCCAGGTCCCAACCATGGGACTTGGCACCCTGGCGCAACTCGCGCTCGGTTTCCGACAGGGTGATGTACAGCGATCGTTCGCCGTTTTTTGCGCCGGCCTGGAGGAAATGCAGGGCCACGGTGGTTTTACCGGTGCCGGGTTCACCTTCCAGCAGGAACAAATGGCTACGGGAAAGCCCTCCGGCAAGAATGTCGTCCAGACCTTCAATACCGGTGGCCGCCTTTGCTGTGAACAGCTCTTTGGATGTAGACAAGAAGTGCCCTCGGGTCACAAATAAGTAGTCGGCAGCGCCGTCTGGGGCGCGCCATATTTACTTGACCTTGCCGCCGTGTGGCGGTTCAACGTTTTGTATCAAATACCGCTTTTACAGGCCCTGTTGCAGCGCCGGGTCGTCCGGATTCTGCTGTTCAAGCTGTGCCAGCAGCACCTGCACATTCTGCAACTGGCCGGTTTCCTTCCAGTAATTGACCAGCAGCACCCTGGCTTTGCGATTGGCCGGGTTGCGCTGGATGATTTCTTCCAGCTGGCGCTGGGCGGCCTCCAGTTCCTGCTGGGCGTGCAGGGTGGTGGCCAGGTCGTAGCGGTAATCCTGGTTGTTCGGTTCGAGCTCCACCGCTCGGGACAGGCTGAGCAGGGCAAAGGCGCGCTCGCCATGGTGCAGCAGCCACATGCCCAGGGCATGTTGCAGGTAGGCCGAATCGGGGTGGGCCTGCAACTGTTTGGCCAGGAGTTGGCGGGACTCGTCGACCTTGCCCTGCTTGTCCAGCAGTTCAATTTGCGCGACCACGGCTTGCAGGTTGTCCGGTTGCAGGCGCATCGCCTGCTCCAGGGCGTTTTGTGCGTCGGGCAGTAGCGCGCTGTGAATGTACAGGCGTGCCAGCTGGATCCAGCCTTCGGGGCTTTCGGGTTGGCCCTTGAGCAGCTTTACGTATTCGTCGAGCACTTGCTGCAACGGGCCGAAGTACAGGCCCAGGGTATCCGGGGACAGCCCGAGCAAGGCATTGGCCGCGGCAAACCTGACGCTTTGCTCCGGGTCATCCAGCAGTGGCCCGAGCAACAGCGTGCGCTGGCCGCTGGGCACCAGGCCGACAATGCTGTGAATCGCCGCCTCGCGCACCATTGGCGCGTCGTTGGCCAGGTCCTTGTCCGCCAGCTTGAGGGCCTGGGGGCTTGGGTAGTTGGGCAGTTCGGCATGCAGGGCGGCGCGGCGCACGTCGGAAAGGTCCGGGCGGCCCAGCTGTTGATACAGCACACGGGCGGCGCCGGGTTCACCGTTATGCGCCTGCTTCAAGGCCTTGGCGTAACCATGGGCGATGGCCGGGGGCACGACCACCGGCGTGGTGCGGGTGAAATACCAGGTGATCAGCACAATAAACAACAGGGCGCACAGGCCGACGATGGAGTAACGGCGTGACTTTGACATGCAGGCGTCCGAAAGCTGGGCAGCTAGTGCAAAGCCATCAGCTTCGGTCAGGTTATCGCGAGTGTCAAACTCGCATCACGTCAGCACGAACTCAATCGGCTCAAGGGCCGGCGGCAGCGTGGTTTCGCCGAGGGCGGCGAGAATCTCGCGCTCCAGGGTGCGCACGATGGCGTTGCAGGGCAGGTCGTTTTCGTCGAAGCCGAACGGGTCTTCGAGGTCGTCGCCGATTTCGTCCAGGCCGAAGAAGGTGTAGCTGACGATGGCGGTGAACACCGGGGTCAGCCAGCCCAGCGGCTCGGCCATGGCGAAGGGCAGCAGGATACAGAACAGGTAGATGGTGCGGTGCAGCAGCAAGGTGTAGGGGAAGGGCAGCGGGGTGTGTTTGATCCGCTCGCAGGAGGCCTGGACCTGGCTCAGGCCGTACAGCCGGGTTTCCAGTTGGGTGTAGCGCCAGTCGCTGATGTGGCCCTGTTCGGCGAGGTTCGAGCAGCGGGCGCCGAGGTCTTGCAGGATGCTGTCGGGCAGGTTCGGGTGGCCGGGTTCTGGGTTGGCCCACGGTTTGATCGCCTGGCTTTCGTCTTCCAGGCGCAGGCGGGCGATCAGGCCATGGGCGAAACCGCACAGGCTGCGCAGGACGTGTTTGCGTTCGGCAGGGTTGAGGACCTGGGTTTCGCGGATCAGTGAGCGGATCTCGATGATCATCTGGCCCAGTTGTTTGCGGCCTTCCCACCAGCGGTCGTAGCAGGCGTTGTTGCGAAAACTCATGAAGATGGACAGTGACAGCCCCAGCAGTGTGAAGGGTGTGGCGTTGACCTTGGAAAAGTAGGCCGGGTGCAGGGTTTCTACCAGCACGATGACTGAGGCCAGGAGGGTGACCAGCAGGCTGCGCAGCGCAATGCGTTTGGCGATCGAGCCCTTGAGGGAGAACAGGATGCCGAGCAGGTTGGGTTTGGGACGGACGATCATGGGCGGGCTTCTTGGGTGGCGCAGGCTGTCAGGTTAGAAGCATGTTTGCGTTGCGTCCAATTGCTTGGGCTGACTGGGTGATTGGTGGGGTCTATCGGGATTGAGTACATATCCGTTTTTTCGGTGACCAGAGCGAAAGCAGATCTG